>JBCCGX010000413.1:0-8181 GCA_039029035.1 Acidobacteriota bacterium
CTGTGGCCGAGGAGGTGGGCGAAGTTCTCGAACCAACGACCCATGTCGCCGGCACCGCCGACGATCAGTAGACGGCTGCCGGCTTCGGCGCGCACCGCCACACCGACCCGATGCTGGCGCTCGATCGATCCGCGCATGACGGCCTGGAAGATCGACTCCATCACCTCTTCGGACACGCCGCAGGCGTCAGCGTGCTGACGAGCGCGGGTGAGCACCCGATGATGCACCTCGGGGACCATGATGGGCTGGCCGGCCCCGGCTTTGATGCGGCCGACTTCAGCCGCCAGGTGCATGCGCCGGTGGAGCAGCTCGAGCAGCGAGCGATCGACGTCGGCGATCGACTCGCGCAGATCGGTCAGCGCTTCGGCCGAGCCGCTCTCCGGCTCGGTCGGAGTTGAATCGCTCAATGGTCTACCCCAATTTGTCCCAATCGGAGTCCGGTGCGTCGAGAGCTAGGGCCAGACCGCCGTCGGAGCCTTCGAACACTGGGTTCTTGACCCGGTGAATCTTGCCGCCACCCACCGGCTTGAGGCCGTCTTGCAGGGCCGCCCTCAGGCCCGCGATCTGCGACGTGCCGCCGGACAAGATGACATTGTTGCGCACCTTCTCTTGGAACTCGGGCTCTACCCGTGGCAGCAAATCGAGCATCGTTTCGGTGATCGGCTCGACGATCGACTCGCAGGCGCTACGCATCTCGTCGGTGATGTCGATCGTGGTCGGTGTGCCATTGACCGGCGCCGTGACCTTGACCCGCTGCTGCGGCTTGCCGACGAAACCGTGCTTCTCCTTCCAGTCACGCGTCATGAAGATCGACAACTGGGCCTCGGGCGATTTCTCGGAGATCTGCTTGAGCAGCAGCTCGTCGACCGAGTCACCGGCGTTGGGCAGGGTGCGCTGATCCTCTTCGGTGGGGAAGCGACCCCGCATGACGCAGAAGTCGGTCGTTCCGGCGCCGATGTCGATGACCAGGCTGTGCAGCAAGGCATCGAGCCCGTACGCCACGGCGAAGGGTTCGGAGACGATCATCAACGCGTCGACCTCGCCTTCCAAGGCGTTGCGCAGCTGTTGCTTGTTGACTCGCATCGCCTCGGCCGGGACACCGACCACGGCTCGCACGGAAGGCTTCTTCTTGGCTTCCGCATCGACCCCGGCGAGCTCGAGCAACCAGCGCAGGAGGACCCGCACTGCCGCCAGATCTTTCTCCGAGCCTTCTTTCATCAGCCCGCGCTCCAGGGGTCGATGAAGATCGAGCATCGTCCGGTTGTCAACCGCTTCGGTACCCACCAGCACGTCCTTCTTGAGGACTTTGCGGGCCACCATGTCGACCGGCCAACCCACATAACTCTCAATGACATGGCGCTGTCCATTCGACGCCGAAACCGCACAATGTGAGGTTCCGAGGTCGATCCCTACGCTGAGGGTTCCTTTGCTATCGCTCATGCGTCAGCTTCCTTTCTCCTCGGTTTGATGAACGTCGTCTGCATACCCCTTGATCCCTCTGAAGAGCGCTTCTGCGATGTGATCGCGGTACAGAGGACGGGACAGAAGCCGAGCCTCCTCCCGATTGGAGAGGCAGGAGACCTCCGCTAGGATTGCCGGCATCTCTGTGGATACTAATACCACGAATGGGGCCGTTTTGACCCCTCGGTTCTTGAGTTGGGGGTTGACTTGCTGCAGCGAGCTGAAAAGCGTCCGCTGGACGCTGGATGCGAACTGGCGCGACGCGTCACGTCGCACGCCAGTGTAGATGCCTTCCAAGAGCAGCTTCATGTCGCCCAGAGAGTATCCCGACTCGCGGTTTTCGCGCCGGACGAGCTCCTTGAGCTCAGGGTCCTCGGTCGCGCCGAGGAAGTAGGTCTCGACCCCACGCACCTGCCGGTGGCCCATCCAGTTGACGTGGATCGAGACGAAGAGATCGCTGTGCAGGTCGTTGGCCATCGCAGCGCGATCCTTGAGCGACAGCTTTCGATCGTCTTCGCGCGTCAGGGTGACTTCGAAGTCGGCCTTGCGCAGCAGCTTGGCGAGACGCCCCGCGATGTCGAGCGTCAGTTCTTTCTCGGCCAGATCGTTGTCGACGGTACCGAAGTCGTCGCCGCCATGGCCGGGATCGAGCACGATGTGACGCACCTCCAGCGGGAAGACGTCGGAGTCGATCGGCTGCGGCGCGGCGAAGCGCGGCTCCTCTTGGGGCTCGATCGCGGCGGCGGCCGGGCTCGGCGTCAGGTCCGGTGCGGTGGCCTGGGCGGTGGGGGCGCGGCGCAGCACCAAGAATGTCGCCGAGAGCGCCAGAATCAGGCCAAAGGCCAGAGCCAAGTGCCAGCTCGAGCGCCGCGGTGGGACGCGAGCGGCCGGGCGCCGGGGCCGCGGCTCACCCCGTTGGGTGGAGATGTTGTCGGCGACCGCTTGGCGCAGCAGTTGGCGTTTGAGGTTCGAAGTCTGGCTCATCGCGGGCCGTCCTGGCGGGGTCGCGATCCGACGCGACGACCGCCTGAGAAACAACCCTCGATCCTAGCAAAAACCGCTGCAGGCCCGGTCGCCGGAGCTTCAGGTAGTGGTGTCAGGCCGGGTCAGGTGTCGGCGTGCGGAAGAAGATCTTCTTGATTGCGAAGAACAGCAGCAGCAGGACGCCGAAGGCCGCGACCAAGGGCACGACGATAGCGAGCAGCGTCATCACCACCGAGGCGCCGGCCTCGAAAGTGGAGAAGAGTGGATTGCCGAAGCCGGCGGTGGCCATCGACGAAAAGCCCCGCGTGATGGTCGTCAAACCCTGCACTGCGCCGGCGGCGCCGCCACCACCGATGATCGCCACGCTCCAGCCGAGCAGCGGATCGAGATCCGACACCTGGGTGGCTGTCGCGACCGTGCCCGCCACCACCGAGCTCGGGGTGGCGATCGAGTCGAGCAGGTTGTCGAGGAAGGGTATGTAGTAGGCCAAGACCTCGACCAGCGTTGCGCTGCCGAAAGTGATCAGCGCCGGGGTCGACTCCATCCATTGGAAGCTCTCGGCGAGCTCCAGATGGCCACCGCGGCCCGCCAGGCTGATGATCAGCAGGGGTACGAAGATCCTGAAGCCGCAAGCCGCAGCCAGGCCCAGGCCGATCGCGATACTGAGGAATGTCGTCTCCATGGCATCTCTCCCGTTTCGTTGCTTGAGCTTCGCCCCCACTCCCGTCGTCCCGATTCGGCCACGGCGTGCGGAGTTTGCCTACAGTCCATCATACGCCGGAGGGGTGGTGAGTATTCATAACGAAGCATGAATTGGGCCCTGATGTCGGCGAATCGGGTCATTTGGGGGACGTCCCCTCGGCATGCTAGCCTCGCGGCTTCACTCTCTTTCCGGAGAATCGAGATGCAGTTCTGGCTGCGGATGTCGCAGGCTATCGATAGCTTGAATGATCGGATTGGCAGGCTGGTCGGCTGGCTGACGCTGGCGATGGTGCTGATTGGCTCGTTCAACGCCTTGGCCCGCTACCTCGGGCGATTCATGGGCGGCCAGTTGAGCTCCAATGCCTACCTCGAGCTTCAGTGGTATCTCTTTACCCTGGTTTTTCTGCTCGGCGCTTCCTATACCTACCGCTGCAACGCCCACGTACGGGTCGACCTGCTCTACGGCCGGCTCAGCGAGCGCGGTAAGGCCTGGATCGATCTCGTGGGCACGGTTGTGCTCCTGTTGCCCTTCTGCATCTTCGCCCTGCGCTCGTCCTGGCCGTCAGTGCGCAATTCGTGGGCGGTGCGCGAGATGTCTTCCGATCCTGGGGGCCTAGCGCGCTATCCGATCAAGACCGTCATCCTCGTCGCCTTCGCCTTGCTCATCCTGCAAGGGATCTCTCAGGTCATCAAACAGCTCGCTATTCTGCGCGGTCAGCACTCTTCGGGCACTGCCGAGGCGACCCGGGAGATTCACTTGTGAGCGGCGAGTGGCTAGCGCCGTGGATGTTCCTCGGCGCCTTCGCGCTGATCTTCTCGGGCTATCCGGTGGCCTTCGCCCTCGGCGGCTCGGCCCTCTTCTTCGCTGCCCTCGGGGTACAGCTCGGAGTGCTCGACTGGGCCTTGCTCTTCGCCTTCCCCGAACGCGTCTTCGGCATCATGTCGAACTTCGTGCTGCTTGCCGTACCGTTCTTCATTTTCATGGGTACGATGCTCGAGAAGTCCAAGTTAGCGGAAGACCTACTGCGCACGATCGGTAAGCTCTTCGGACCGCTGCGCGGCGGTCTGGCCCTGGCGGTGGTCTTTGTCGGCGCCCTGTTGGCAGCGGCGACTGGTGTAGTCGGCGCCTCGGTGGTGGCGATGGGCCTGATCTCGCTGCCAGTGATGCAGCGCTACGGCTATTCCACCGAGCTGGCGACCGGCGTGATCAGTGCTTCGGGCACCCTGGGGCAGATCATTCCGCCCAGCGTCGTCCTGGTGGTGCTGGCGGATCAGCTCGGTATCTCGGTCGGCGACCTCTTCGTCGGCTCGCTGATCCCGGGGCTGATGCTGGCCGGGCTCTATGCCGCCTATGTCGCCGGAGTGGCGATCTTCAATCCCGAGGCGGCGCCAGCGCTACCGGCTTCGGAGCGCGACATCCCGCTGAGCGAGCTGCTGCGCCAGGTCGCCTGGGTGATGGTGCCGCCGTTGCTGCTGATCCTGCTGGTGCTGGGCAGTATCTTCGCTGGCATCGCGACTCCGACCGAGGCCGGCGCCCTCGGCGCCCTAGGTGCCATGCTGCTCGCCGCTGGCCATCGCCGGCTCACCCTGAAGGCCTTACGGGCGACGATGAACGAGACCACCAAGCTGACCTCCATGGTGGTTTTCTTGCTCATCGGTTCGACCGCCTTCGCCCTCGTCTTTCGCGGCCTGGGTGGCGATATCTGGATCGAAGATCTCCTAACCGGGCTACCGGGTGGCAAAATCGGCCTCCTGGTGGTCGCCAACCTGACCATCTTCATCCTCGGTTTCTTCATCGATTTCTTCGAGATCGCCTTCATCATCATTCCACTACTGGCGCCCGCTGCCCAGCTGATGGGCATCGACATGGTGTGGTTCGGCGTGATGATCGGAGTCAATCTCCAGACCTCCTTCCTCACGCCGCCCTTCGGCTTCGCCCTCTTCTATTTGCGTGGGGTGGCGCCGAAATCGATCCGCACGACCCAGATCTACCGGGGCGCTCTGCCGTTCATCGTCATCCAGCTGATCGGGCTGTTGCTGATCGTGCTCTTCCCCGAGCTGGTCACCGGCCTGCTCGATCGGTGACGGGTACGCCTCGAGCTGCCCACTAGGCCGCTAGGGTGGCCGTTGTCGCGTCTCGACAAGCGTTCAATCCTCGCCAGAAGGGAATTTCGGGCGCTGGAAAGGTCTCCGGACCAGCTAAGGACGAGATTCGCAGCCCACAAATCCTCTTCTGGCCAGCCAGAAGCGAATCTAGACCGCTCAAAACGTCCTCTGACGAACTAGAAACGCCATTTGGAGCACGGAAATCGTCGTCCGAGGGGGCTTTAAAGGCTGTCGATCGCCAAGAGACGGGAAGGGATCCGTGCTCTAGGCAACTAGTTGCTTTTATAGTGGGGTGTGCTGCAGTTGCGGACTCGCGGCGCAACAGAATTGAGTCGAGGCCCGCCTTGACCGAATTTCGTTGCGCAGCGACTCGGAAACTGCAGCACACTCCTATTCTTGGGCACCAATTCCCAGGATCGGAGCCACAGATTGGTCGTCGCCAAGCTGTGGACTATGCCGATCGATCTTTTCGGGTGCGGCCAAGCCAGGCGAGATCCGTCGATCAGCCCTTGCTGATCAGCTCGATGTCGAGGGCCTGCAGACCGTCGGCTTTCTCCGACTCGGCGAGCTCGAACTCGAAGACGTACTCCCGGCTGGGCAAGGACGCGGGGCGCACCGACGCCGGCAGGTTCGAGTCGTGGAAGAAGGCGGTCTCGTAGGGCGAGTCGGGATGACGCGCGTCGGTGAACCACAGACCGGCGCCGATCTCGCGCAGAAAGCGCATGTAGCCGAAGCCGCGATCGTTCTCGTGCCAGTAGCACCAGCCGCGCACGCGTGAGCCGATCTCGCTCCACTCCAGGCGGTTCGGGCCGCCGCGGGTCATCGGGATGAGGTCGGGGATCAGGAAGCCGGAGATGAACAGGTCGGCTTCTTGCCGCAGCAGGCCGGAGCTGTTGTCGAGGCCGACGATCTCCACCCGACAGCCGCGATTCTGTAGGGCTCGAACGACGTTGACGAAATCACCGTCGCCCGAGGCGATCAGTACCCGGTTGAGCTTCTCAGACTGCAGGAGGGCATCGACCGCCAGGTCGAGATCAGCATCGGCCTTACCGTAGCGATTGCCTGAATCGTCGCGGTACCAGGTGATGTCTTTGACGATCACTTTGTAGCCGTAGTCACGCAGCTTCGAGTGAAAGCTGCGGGCGCCGTCGCGATAGATGTAATCGGTTTTGGCGCGTTCCGCGTCGAAGGTCACATAGGCGTTGAGCCTCACCGGCTCGGCAAAGTCCCGACAGGCGAACTCGCGCAGCTTGTCGTACTGCATGCGTTGTCCACCGTTGCGGTACATATTGGCCACGTCACAATACACACCGACTTTGGCGGTCGACTGAATGACGGTCATCTTGTTTGTTCCTCTTCGAACGCGAAGCGCGCATACGCCAGTTCGGCGGTGCCAAACCAGCGATAAGCGTCACTGCGTGCTTTCTTCCAGGAGTTGTAAATGTTTCGATACGTTGTATCAGCAGCAGCTTGCTCCTCCAGCATTTCGAAGGAGACCTGACGCGCCTTGCGCATCAGATCATCCGAGAACGGTCGCATCTCGACACCCTGCTCGAGCAGTCGGCGCAGGGCGGGCGGATTACGCTGGTCGTAGCGCGCCTGCATGATCGTCGCCGACTCGCTCGCGGCGGTGGCGAAGATCTCCTGGTAGGTCTTGGGCAGCTTGGCCCAAGCGTCGAGGTGGACGTGATAAGACAACGAGGGGCCTGGCTCCCACCATCCCGGGTAGTAGTAGTACTTGGCGACCTTGTGGAAGCCGAGCTTTTCGTCATCGTAGGGTCCCACCCATTCCGTCGCATCGATCGCTCCGCGTTCGAGCGCCGGATAAATCTCACCGCCGGCGATCAGCTGGACTGTGGCGCCCAGCCGGCTCATGACTTCGCCGCCGAGGCCGGGGATGCGCATGCGCAGGCCCTTCAGATCCTCGGCACTACCGATCTCGCGATTGAACCAGCCGCCCATCTGCGAGCCGGTGTTACCGGCGGGAAAAGTCGTCAGGTTGAAATCGGCGAACAGGCTACGCATCAGCTCGAGACCGCCGCCCTCGGTGAGCCAGGCGGTTTGCTGGCGCGAGGTGAGCCCAAAGGGCACGCAGGCGTCGAAAGCCAGCGCCGGGTTCTTGCCGACGAAGTAGTAGCTGGCTGTATGAGCGACCTGGACTGTGCCCTGTTGGGCTGCGTCCATCACCTGGACGGCTGGAACGATCTCACCCGCAGGGTAGCAGCGAATGCGGAAACGGCCGTCCGACATCGCTTCGACCCGCTCGGCCAGGACCTCGGCGCCGCCGAAGATGGTGTCCAGGCTGCGCGGAAAGCTCGACGCCAAGCGCCAGGTAATCGACGGGTTGGTTTGCACCGCCGGCGCATCCTGATTGCTCGGAGCGCCGCAAGCGGTGACGAGGCCGGCACCAGCGGCGCCGGTGAGACCTTGGGCGAGGAACTTTCTTCGATTCATGAGTCCTCCGGATCGGGAGGCTGAGTGCCGATAGGGCGATCAACGATCGACTGTACGTTCGTCGTAACCCACCAATTCGGCATAGCCACGGGCGCCGATCGTCTGATCGCCGGCGGTGCCGGTGACTCCGAGGGCGCCTTCCCAGTAGCGAAATGTGACATCGAGCTCCTGATCAGCCAGAAGGGGCTCGAGCTGCAACTCGAGACTCTTCCCAGGTAATCCCAACCGCCAGCCAGCCGGGTACGTCACACCATGTCGGGAGCGCCAGGTGCCTAGGACTTCGAGCGTGAAATCAGCCAATGACAGATGGGATGTCGTGCCGTCGATATCGACCAGTGTTCCGTGGCTGATCGGATCGACGCTGCCATCCTCGAGTCGTAGCTGAAAGACCATGAGCTCACGCCCGTCATCGAGCTGAAGCGAGAACCAGTCCCAACCGACTCGAGCGTCCCCCAGGACACTCGTCGACCATTC
>JBCCGX010000414.1:0-8167 GCA_039029035.1 Acidobacteriota bacterium
GGCCAGTGTTCGAACAGCAGACCGACCCAAGCCAGGGCACGGTAGTTGCCGATGAGGTGGTTGTTGGGCACGTCATGCTCGAGGTTGGCGGCGAGGCAACGGGCTTGCCGGCGCAGGGAGGGCTCGAGGGCGGTGCGCCAGAACGCATCCCAGGTCGCGTCGCCGCCGAGCAGGCAAGGCAGCTTTGACCAGGTGACGAGGCGGCGGGCGATGGGGTCGGGATCCCACGCGGGGGCGCGACCGACCAGATTGTGCTCGATCCAGTCGCGCAGCAGGCCGATCAAGGCTTCGCGATAGCGGGTCGTCGCGTCAGGCGCCGCCCGAGCCGCATGAGCGAGCGTCAGGGCCCAATGGCCATAGTGCAGCTGGTAGCCCCACAGGCGATTGCCCTCTGGGCTGTGCTGCCAATCGACAGGCGAGCCGAGATCGGCGGTGGGCAGATTGAGGTAGGTGAAGCGGTGCGCGGCGAGCTCGTCAGCGGCCGAACGGAGCTCTTCGGTAGATAGGGCTGGGGGCGCGATTTTGGCGCCCGTAGGATTGTGCAGGCAGGCAGGGAGCGGGGACGGCGGGGGGAAGAGTCGCTCGCCGAGAAGGGGATAAAGCCAGCGGCCACGCGCCCGTCGAGCCAGTCGGGCGAAGATCTGATGCGGCGGCATCTGGCGCAGGGTCCGGTAGCGGATCCCTGCTTGCTGTCGCAGCTGGCGCAGCCTGCTCAGAGCGTGATGGTCTTCGCATCGCGAAGACTTTGCTGGATGGCGAAGGTGGCGCGGGAGGTGGCGACGACCTCGTTCCAGGAAATAGGTGCGGGCAAGCCCCGCCGTGCTGCTTCGACGAAGGTCTCGAGCTGAGCCTGATGACCCTTGTCCTGGCGCCAACGCACTCGCACAACTTGTCGGCGACCGCTGCGGAACAGTTCCAGGCGGCGGAAATTGTCGAGCACCGCGCTGCAACCGCCACCTGAAACCTCTAGCCTTTCTTTGGCCAGGGTCGAGTCCCCGTTGGCGACGTAGGTGATGGTGCCGACCGAGCCGTCAGCGAGCTCGAGGGTGGCACTCAAGTTGTCGTCGAGGTAGCGACCGCTGTCCGGTGTACCGTGTGCACTGACCCGGACGGGCTCGGCGCCGGCGAGGAAGCTCAGGTAGTCGACAAAGTGGCATACCTCGCCGACGATCCGGCCGCCACCCTGCTCCGGGTCCTGTACCCAATGGTCGGCCGGGATGTGGCCGGCGTTGATGCGATAGTGCATGACCAGCGGCTCTCCGGCTGCGGCGAAGAACTTCGCCAGCCGGAGCGACATCGGCGCGAAACGCCGGTTGTAACCGACCATGAGCAGCGGCTTGTGGCCCCGCCGGTCCGTGGTCTCAGCATAGACGTCGAGGAGGTCGTCGAGCTCCGCCTCGGTGAGGCACAGAGGCTTCTCGACGAAGATCGCCTTGCCCGCTGCCAGAGCAGAGATCACCTGGCGTGCGTGCAGGTGATGACGCGTGGCGATGAGCACTGCCGAGATCGCCGGATCCTGCAGAATCTCGTCCTCCGCGGTGGTGGCGAAGCGAGCGCCGAACTTGCGTGCTGCATGCTCCGCCTTGACGCCGGTGGCGGTGCAGAGCCCAGCAATCTCGGCGTTCGGCAGACGCGCAATGGCCGGCAGCAGGACGCCGGTAGCGAACTGACCCGCACCGAGGATGCCGAAGGCGACCGGGTCGGCTCCGGCAGCAGGCTCAATGGGTCGAGGGTTTAAATCGAGCCGCGTCTCTTCGTGCTGATTTTCCCTTTCCGGATACGTGAGGAGAATCCCAAGGTGTGGCTCGTCGGTCTCGCCGGTCAGGAGGTCGTAGGCACGGTCAGCCTCGGTAATCGCAAAGCGATGGCTGATCAGCGGCTCCACGCCGATCCGGCTCTCGGCCAGCTGCTGGACGAAGGCGTCCATATTGCGGTTCTCGGTCCAGCGCACGTGGCCGATCGGATAGTCGCGCCCTTTCTCTTCGTAGTCCGGATCGTAGCGTCCCGGGCCGTAAGAGCGCGATACTTTGAAGGTGAGCTCCTTGTCGTAGAACGGGCGCCGGGGGACTTCCATACCGACCGCTCCGACGGCGACCACCGTACCGTTGCTGCGCGCGAGCTCGGCGGCGAGCTCCAGCGGTTGCGAGCTCTTGGTCGACGCGGCGATGAGGACCTTGTCCGCGCCGTGGCCGGCGGTTCGCTGCGAGCAGGCTGCCTTGAGGTCGGAAGCCTGGGGCAGGGCAATTTCGACACCGAGCTGCTCGGCCAGGTGGCAACGTTCAGGATCTGGGTCAGTGCCGAGCACCCGGCAGCCCGCGGCACGGCTGAGCTGGGCCGCGAGCAGGCCAACCAGACCGAAACCAATCACCACCACGGTCTCGCCGAGCTCGACTTCGGCCAGACGCAGGCCCTGGAGGGCGATGGCACCGACCGTGGTGAAGGCCGCAGACTCGAAGCCCACGGCCTCGGGCAGCGCGACCGCGAGGTGCTTGGGCACGAAGACCGTTTCGGCGTGGTTGGCGTAGCCGGCGCCGGCGCAGGCGACCCGGTCGCCGAGGCGAAAACGGTTCACCTCGGAGCCCACGCCGATCACCGTGCCGGCCGAGGAGTATCCCAGAGGCACCGGTGCATCGAGTCGGCCGCGAACCGTCCGAACGGCCTCGACCAGACCGTCGCGTCGTACCTTTTCGATCACTCGCCGCACCAAGTCGGGCCGTTCGCGGGCTTTGCCAATCAGCGACTTGCGCGCCATGTCGACCATCAGCCGTTCCGTACCGGTACTGATTAGCGAGATTCGATTCGCGACCAGAATCCCTCCGGACTGCAGTGCCGGTGGAGGCACCTCGGTGACCGTCGGTTGACCCTGATTGTAGTTTTGAACGAGCGATCTCATGGCGGGGGGGCGAAGCGCCAGAAGAGGTTGGAGGGAGGTGTGAGGATTCCGCAGCTTACCAGCCACGGACAGTGTAGAGCACCAGAGCGAGGGTTTCCCGCCAAGCGAGCTGCATCCGGCCGAGAGCACCGAAAGACGGGATCCAGTCACCCAACCGGTAGACGCCTCGGGTATGGCGATCCACCGGGAAGGCGACGGGTGTCATGCCGGCCTTCTGAAAGCTGCGCAGAGCGCGGGGCATGTGATAGGCCGAAGTGACCAGGGCGAAGGGGCGATCTTCGAGCAGCGGGCGGACGCCTGCCGGATGCTCGGCGGTGCTGCCGGATCGGGCTTCGGCAACGACCTCCAACGAAGTCCCGAGCTGATCCGCCAGCCGTTGCATGTGCTCGGCGGCAGCGAGCTGACGGTTGCCGCGGCCGGCGGAGCCGGACAAGATGAGCCGGCAATTGGGTGCCAGACGTGCACAGAGCTCGAGACCGCCGAGGAAGCGGGCTGCTGAACCGGAGGTCAGGGCCGAGCTCGCCAGATCACCAAGAGGCTCGTAACCGCCGGCGGTGAGGACGACGACCTGGTTCAAACCCTGGGCTCGCAACTCGTTGACGGGCGGCTGCGCGTGGCGATTCTCCAGCAGTCGGAGGGCCAGGTCGCCGATCGGCCGGCAACCCAGAAGCCAAAACGCGACCAGGCCGACAATGGCCCAGCGTCGGCGCTGGGAACCGCGGGTGAGAAGCCAGGTGGTTGCCGCCGCGGCAAGCCAAAGCCAGAGGTAGAGGTTACCCACCAGCGGCGTCAGGACGCTCATGGATCGGCCGTACAGAGGAAGTAGCTCGAGCCGCGGTCCGCCGCGCGTCGATTGCCGGTCAAGATGTTGCGATCTTCGGCCAAGACCCGCAGACCGCTGTCCGTGAGCCAGCGCTGCAGCCGCTGGTGGGAGAAGCGGCAGCCGTGCTGCCAGCCGGGGGCCGGCGCGACGAAGAAATCGGCATCCTCGTTCTCGAGTGTCACGACACTCTGGAAAAGCGCCCGCTTGGGTCCGCGGCGGGCGATCGCCTCGATCAACTGAGCCGGGTTCGACAGATGGTAGAGACCACCGAGGCAGAGGATCAGATCCCAAGGTCCGTTGTCGTCGAGGTAACGGATCGCGTCGCCAGTAACGAACTCGATGTCGTCGAGACCGAGAGCGCTCGCCGCGGCGGTGGCTCTCTCGATGTCGTCACCGTTCAGGTCGACACCGGTGACGGCAGCTCCGAGGCATTGTTGCTGGAGCAGGCAGGCGTAGTAGCCGTCGGCGCAGAACAACTCCAGGCTTCGCGGCGTTTCTCCGACGGTCGCGAGGGCGGATTGCAGGTGATTGCGAATGATGCCCTCTTTGCACTGCTGGTTGGCCACGAAATGGCTCGAACGAGCGATGACATGAGGCCGGGCCGGCCGACCCAGGAGTCGGCGGGCGACGTTGGCGAGACGCATGCGCAGGGTCGGACGCTCGATCGGGAAGATCGTCTCGAGGCCCAGGCTCGAAAAGTCGTGGTACCAGGGCCTGAGTCGATAGATCTCGGGATGACGGGGGATCGCTTCGCTGCTCATGATGGCTTCGCTCGCAGTCTCAATTCGCTATCTTTGCTTACCCGGAGCTTTGATCGATGTACGCGACGTGCCAGAGCTCCAGCACCGCGAGGGCCCAGAGAACGAGGGAATGATCGCGGCGACCAGCGGTGTGCTCGGCGATGAGTTGGTGCACGGCCTGCGGCTTGAAATAGCCGCGCTTTGCCAGGCGCTCGGTGGAGAGCTGCTGCTGCAGCCAGTCGGACAGCTCACCGCGAAACCACAAGGCGATCGGCAGGTTGAGGCCACGCTTGGCGCCGCGCAGCACCGGGCGGGGGAGAAACGGCTCCATGGCATCACGAAAGAGCCGCTTGGTGACACCACCGCGCAGATGCCACGCTAGCGGGATTCCAGCGGCCACCTCGGCCAGGCGCTGGTCAACGAACGGTACCCGAACCTCCAACGACTGCGCCATGCTCATTCGATCGGCGTAAGCCAGCTGGTTGAACGGCAGGTAGGTGGTGATGTCGGTCGCCAGGAGGCGTTCGATCGGTGGCGGACCACCGTTGGTAGTGGCCAGTGGACGGCAGATGAACTCAGCAGTATCGAAGCTCGTCAGGCCGTCTCGCATCGACTCTGAGTAGAGTTGGCGCTTGCGGGCCTCTTCCAGCGTGACCAGCATGCCGGCGTAGCAGCGATCGAACGGCTGCACACCGCTCTCCAGAAAACGTCGCGCCCGGCGGCCGGTCTGGCGGCCGTCGTTCGACTCTCGTAGCAGCCTGCGGCCCATGGCGGCGGCAGCGCGGCGCAGGGCAGTGGGCAGCAGCCGGTAACGCTGGAAGAGCGACATGCCGAGGTGGCGCGGATAGCCCGCGAAGAGCTCGTCGCCACCGGTGCCGGACAGGGCAACCTTGACGTGCTTTCGGGTCTCACCCGACAACAGGTGCAGGATGATCGCGGTGGGATTGGCGAAAGGCTGGTCGAAATGGCGGATGACTTTCGGCAGCAGCGAGACCACGTCGGGCTCGAGGCGGAACTCGTGGTGCTCGGTAGCGAATCGGTCAGCCAAAGAGGCAGCAGCCTCGAGCTCGTCCCAGTGGCGCTCGGCGTTGCCGAAACCGATGGAGAAGGTGCGGATCGGCCCGTCCGAGTGCCGCGCCATCATCGCCAGGATGCTGGCTGAGTCGATCCCGCCGGAGAGAAAGAGCCCCAGCGGCACGTCAGCGACCAGCATGTTGCGGACGCTGTCCTCGAAAGTTTCGCGCACCGCGAGGATGGCCTCTTGACGAGAAGCGAAGCGGCCGGGCTCGGGACGGTAGGACCAATAACGCTGCACCGTCACCTCGCCAGCCTGGCAAGTCAAGCTGTGCCCGGCAGGCAGAGCTTCGATGTGACGGAAGATGGTGGCCGGCTCGGGGATGTAGAGAAAAGAGAGGAATTGGTCGATCGACTGTGGATCGATCTCGCGCGAGACCTCGGGCCAGGCGAGCAGCGACTTGATCTCCGAAGCGAAGAGCAGCAGGTCGCCGCAGCGGGCGGTGTAGAGCGGCTTGATGCCGAAGTGATCGCGAGCCAGCAGCAGGCGTTGGGAACGTCGGTCCCACACCGCGAAGGTGAACATACCGCGCAGGTGGCATGGTAGCTCGTCGCCCCATTCCTCGTAACCGTGGACCAGGACTTCGGTGTCGCAAGCGGTGGCAAAGCGATAGCCACGATTGCGCAGGCGCTGCCGGAGCTGGCGGAAATTGTAGATCTCACCGTTGTAGACGACGGTGATGTCGCCGCTCTCGCTGTGCATCGGCTGTTGGCCGGTCGCCAAGTCGATGATGCTCAGGCGGCGCATACCTAGGCCGACGCTTGGCTCGCGGTGATACCCCTCCTCGTCCGGGCCGCGGTGGGTCAGGAGGCGAGTCATGCGCTCGAGGTCGGGAGCCTGGGCGCTGGGTCTGGTGAGGAAGGCGTAGCCGGCGATACCGCACATGGGATGTCTACAACGGAACGGGAGGTGGCAGCTCTTCGATGATCGTACGAAACTGCGCTGCGATCCGTCGAGCACCGAACTGTTGCAGGACGTGCTCGCGGCCTTCGATGGCTTGTTGGCGCGCGGCCTCGGGCTCGCTTAGCGTTGCGATGATTGCCGTGGCCAGCGCCGCCGGATCGGCAGCGGTAGCCAGTCGAGCCCCTGGACCGGCGGTTTCGGGCACTCCGCCGACCGCGAAAGCGACCACCGGTGTCGCACAGAGCAAAGCTTCGGCGACGACCCGGCCGAAGGACTCGGTGCGTGAAGGCTGCACATAGAGATCGGCCCGCCGGATGAGATTCGGCAGATGATCACACTCGCCGAGGAAGCGGATCGCCTCGTCGAGGCCGAGATCCGAGATCCGATCGCGCAATCGTCGAGTGAAAGTGATGGTGTCTTCTGCACCGTCAGCGGAGCCGACTCGACCAGCAAAGCAACAGAGTAGGCGGGGGAAGCGCTCTCGCACCGAAGGCAAGGCTTCGACTAGGAGATCCTGGCCCTTCATTGGCGACAGGCGGCCGGCGCAGAGCAAGATCGGCGAGTGATCTCGGCATAGGGCGGTGATCTCGTCGTCGCGTCGCGGATCGTCCGCCGGGAGCTCGTCCGGTAGAGGGTTGGGCAGGGTGAGGAGTGTGGTTGCCGGCACGCCGTGGCGCTCGAGCGCCGACTCGACAATCCGAGACACCGCGATCAGACGGTGGTTCCAAGAGGTGAGGAAGCGTAGGTAGGCCCGCAGCAATCTGGGCCGATGTCCGAGGCGATCCTCGAAGGTCAACGTATGGAAAACCTGCAGGTGCGGAATGCCCAGCGAGCGGGCAGCCATGCCGCCGAGCCACAAGCTCTCGCTGTTGCTGATCACCACCGCGGGAGCGAGAGCACGTAGGCGGCGCCGGACCCGTGCAACGCCCAAGGTGTGAGCAGTGAGCAGGTGCGACAGGTGACGCGGGGTCAAGCGCGGATGAACGATGGCCATCTCCGGCCACCGCTCGACTGCGCAGCCCAACGCCTGGAGCTCCGCCGCTGCGTCAGTAGTGGTCGGCAAGACGACCAGGCTGCGCTGCGCCAGATCGTCGGCATGGCGCAGCAGCTCCACCAGGTAACGGTTTGGCCCGATCAGGCGATCCCAAGGATTGAGGAAGACGACGTCGCGCTCCATCGGGCCTCTCATTCGGCCGGGGCGCAGGCGGCCTCGATGGCATGCATGGCGCCGCTCGCCCAGCGCCGCGGCGAGAAGCCTTCGACGATCTTTCGCGACGCTTGGCCCATGCTGCGCCGCAAAGCCTCGTCGCGTCCCAGCTGTTCCAGGCTGCTGCTCAGCGCTTCGGCATCACCGGCAGGCACGATGAAGCCGTTCTCCCCCGGGTGGATCAGGTCTGGGCCGGCGCCTACCCGGTCCGAGGCCACGAGCGGCAATCCGAACTCCATCCCTTCGTTGAGCACGAAGCCCCACGGTTCGGAACGGCTGGGCAGCACCAGGACATCGGCGGTAGCGTAGTAGCGGCAGAGGTCGTCGTGCCCAAGGGTCCCGAGGAAGCGCACGTCACCGAGGCTCAGCTCCTGCGCCCGTTGCCGATAATGGCCCTCGTCGGGGCCTTCGCCAGCGATCAGCAGAGTCGGTGCCAGGCCACGCTGGTCGAGTCGCGCGCAGGCCTCCAGCAGGGTTTCGACCCCCTTGTAGCGTTCCACCAATCGGCCGACGAAGAGGATCGCCA
>JBCCGX010000415.1:0-8163 GCA_039029035.1 Acidobacteriota bacterium
AAGTGGTCCCAGTTCGACCAGGCGGGCACCAGGTTGGAGTTGGCGATCAACACCCGCGGTGCGTCTTCGTGGGTGCGGAAGACGCCGACCGGCTTGCCCGATTGCACCAGCAGGGTCTCGTCCGAGCCGAGCCGCTCGAGGGTGGCGCAGATCGTGTCGAAGGCCTGCCAGTCGCGCGCCGCGCGCCCGATCCCGCCGTAGACCACCAGCTCCTCCGGGCGCTCGGCGACCGCCGGATCGAGGTTGTTCATCAACATGCGCAGGGGGGCCTCGGTGAGCCAGCTCTTGGCGGAGAGTGAGGTCCCGGTTGGGGCCTGGATGCGGCGCGACGGATCGCGGCGAGGGTCGCTCAGGGACGAGGCGGAGCGGGACGGTTGTTCAGTCATCGTCAGTTTCTTTCTAGGTCGGAGGCTCGGTTGCCTGGACACCGTCCAGTGTGCCGGTGGGCGATGTGCGGTGGCGGCCGCGGAGCTCGTAGCGGCTGGCCGGGTACGTGAGGGTGACGTCGGTGGCGACCCGGCCCCACGACCATGAGCGGCGGTGGACCAGGAGGCAGGGCTCGTAGGGGCCGAGATCGAGCAATTCGCGCTCGGCCTCGCTCGGCACGATCGCGCGCACCACGTGCTCGAGCTCCGAGACTGGGGTGATCGCCAGCAGGTACTCGGTCGAAGTGACGCGGGTGAAGTCCTGCTCGAGGAACTCCGGCGCGACTTCGGGATGGACGTAGCGATCCTCGATCTGCACCGGAACCGCATTCTCGTGGTGCACGAGGGTGGCGTGGAAGAGGTGGGTCAGAGCATCGTCCTCGAAACGCTCCAGCAGCGCCGGGTTCGCTTCGACCCGATCGAGAGCGACGACTCGGGCATGGTGGGCCTGCCCACGCCCACGGATCTCCTCGGCGATATCGCGCAGCTCGACCAGGCTGGTCTGCCGGCTGGGCCGGGCGACGAAGGTGCCGACGCCCTGGAGGCGCCGCAGCACCCCCTCGTCGGCCAGCTCGCGCAAAGCACGGTTGACTGTCATACGGCTGACGCCGAACTCCTCCACCAGCCGATTCTCCGACGGCACCCGGTGGCCGGTCGGCCAGTCGCCGCTGCGGATCTGGCTCAGCACGTGCTCTTTGACCTGCCGATACAGTGCCTTGGGTTCAGACCGTGCCTGGGGTGCGGGCGGTGCCTGGGGTGCGACAGTCATGCGGCCGCCCCCGTCTCGACACCGCCGTGAAACACCGCGGTGCACGGGTTGACGCCCAGGGGGTAGGCGAGCTCGCCCGGTCGGTCGACGTCCCAGACGGCCAGATCGGCGCGCTGGCCCGGGGCGATCCGACCGCGGTCGGTCAGGTCCAGGGCGCGGGCGGCCTGAATGGTAACACCGCACAGGGCCTGCTCCGGCGTCAGGCCGAAGAGGACACAGGCCATGTTCATCGCCGTGAGCAGCGAGCCCACCGGCGACGAGCCGGGGTTGAGATCGGTGGCGACGGCGATCGGCACGCCGGCTGCGAGCAGGTCGGCGACCGGCGGCTCGCGGGTCTCGTGAAGATAGTAGAAGGCGCCGGGCAGAAGCACGGCGACCGAGCCGGCTCCGGCCATCGCCGCGATGCCGTCGGGTCCGAGGTACTCCAGGTGGTCGCAGGACAGCGCACCACGGCGCGCCGCCATCGCGGCTCCACCGAGGTCGGAGAGCTGTTCGGCGTGAAGCTTGATCGGCAAGCCGAGGGCTTCGGCAGCGTCGAAGACGGTCTCCATCTCCTCGACCGTGAAAGCGATTCCTTCACAGAAACCATCAACCGCATCGACCAGGCCGGCGGCGGCCACCTGCGGCAACATCTCCTCGACCACCAACCGGAGGTAGCCCGCACGTTCGTCACGGAATTCCGGCGGCAAGGCGTGGGCACCGAGAAAGGTGGTCACCACCTCGACCGGCCGGCTCTCGCCGAGGCCGCGCGCGACGCGTAGCATCTTGGCCTCGGTCGCCGTGTCGAGCCCGTAGCCCGACTTGATCTCGACCGTCGTCACCCCCTCGTTCAGCAAGCGATCGAGGCGCTTCGCTGCGGCGTCGAAAAGCGTCGCTTCGTCCGCCTCGCGGGTCGCGCGGACGGTCGAGACAATACCGCCACCGGCGCGGGCGATCGCCTCGTAAGACTCGCCCTGGAGACGCATCTCGAACTCCCGCGCGCGGTTGCCGCCGTAAACCAAGTGGGTGTGGCAGTCGATCAAACCGGGGGTCAACAGGCGGCCGCGGAGATCGACTCGTTCGCTCGCGGGCACGGCCGGCGCATCACCTTCGCTGCCGACCCAGGTGATCTGGCCACCCTCGACCCGGACAGCACCACGCTCGATCAGGCCGTAAGGCGCGGCAGAGACCGCCTCGTCGAGCGTGGCGACCGGCCCGCCGGTGAAGAGCCGGTCTGCAGCTTGCTTGTCCATGGTTGTCTATACTAATCTTCCAGCATGGATCCCAGCAAGCTTCGTCTAGACGGTACCCCTCTGGATCTCGATGCCGTCCGCCTGGCACTCGCCGGCCCGATCACCCTCGAGCTCGCCACTGAGGCTGCCGACGCCGTGGGGCGGGGCCACCAGACGGTGGCTCTCTGCCTGGAGCGCGATGCGCCGATCTACGGCGTCAACACCGGCTTCGGCAAGCTCGCGACGCAGCGGATCGACGACGATGAGCTCGAAGAGCTGCAACGCAACATCGTGCGCTCGCACGCCGCCGGGGTCGGCCCGCCGCTCGACGACGCGGTGGTCCGCCTGATCTTACTGCTCAAGATCGCCAGCCTGGCGCGGGGTCATTCGGGCATCCGGCCGGCAGTGCTCGACGCCTTGATCGGGATGCTCGATCGGGACGTCCTGCCGGTGGTGCCGAGCCAAGGCTCGGTCGGCGCCAGCGGTGATTTGGCTCCACTGGCGCATCTTTCCCTGGTGTTGATCGGCGAAGGCGAAGCGCGGGTCGCCGGGCAGACGATGGACGGAGCCGACGCCCTGGCAGCGGCCGGCCTGGCACCGGTCACCCTCGGCCCCAAGGAAGGCCTGGCGCTGCTCAACGGTACCCAGGTGTCGACCGCCCTGGCCCTCACCGGCCTGCTGGAAGCGCATCGCACTTTCCAGGCGGCGGTGGTCGCCGGCGCCATGTCGGTCGACGCCGTACGCGGCTCCGACACTCCCTTCGACGAACGTATCCATCGCCTGCGGCCCCACCACGGCCAGCAGGTCACCGCGGCGCTCTATCGGCGGCTGCTCGCCGGTAGCGTGATCCGCGACTCGCATCGTGATTGCAGCCGGGTGCAGGATCCCTACTCTTTCCGTTGCCAGCCCCAGGTCATGGGCGCCTGCTTGGATCTGTTGCGTCAGGTCAGCGGACCGCTCGAGGTCGAGGCCAATGCGGTGACTGACAACCCGCTGGTTTTTCCGGACGAGGTCGACGTGCTCTCGGGCGGCAACTTCCACGCCGAGCCGGTGGCCTTCGCGGCCGATATCCTGGCGCTGGCGATCGCCGAGATGGGAGCCCTCTCGGAGCGTCGGTTGGCGGCCCTGATCGACCCGGTGATCAGCGAGCTTCCCCCTTTCCTGACCGCCCGCCCCGGGGTGATGTCGGGCTACATGATGGCGCAAGTCACCGCCGCCGCCCTCGCCAGCGAGACCAAACAGCTGGCGCATCCGGCGAGCGTCGACAGCTTGCCGACCTCGGCCAACCAGGAAGATCACGTCAGCATGGCGACCCACGCCGGCGTACGGCTCGGACGCATGAACGCCAACGTCCGCGCGATCGTCGCCATCGAGCTGCTGGCCGCTGCCGAGGGGCTCGACTTTCTGCGGCCATTGACCTCGTCGGAGCCGATCGAGGCGGCCCGCGCTCGCATCCGCCAACGCGTCCCCCCACGTCAGGACGACCGCGTGTTCACTCCCGACATCGAGGCGATTCAGGCGTTGATCAGCGAGGACGGGTTCGCTGAGTTGATCGGCGACCTGCTCGCCTGATCACCGGCGATGGCAGCACCGCCCAATTGGAGCGAGACGGAAAGCTAGCTCGCTTTGCCAGCCTTGTACATGCTGTGAAAGCCGAGCCAGGAGAGGGTCCAGCTGGCGATCAAGGCGATGATCCAGACGATCGCTCCGCCCTTGACGCCGAAGAGCGAGGCGAAGAGGTTGATCCCCATCATGCGCTCGATCAGCATGTGCAGGTGGCCGACCGCCATGACCATGAAGCCGCCGGCGATCAATCGCATCCCGCGGCCGAAGGCGCCACCCTTGAGCGCTCCGGCGGTGGCCAAGGCACAGAAAACGGCAAGGAAAAGAAACGGTAGCTCGGCGAGGCCGAAGAGCACCGCGAAGTCGGCCAGCCGGTCGTCGGTCTGGGCACCGGCGGGGAGGGCCACGCCAGCCAGCAGGGCCACCGCCGGAACGGCGGCAACGAGAGGGCCGCGGAGGGTTGTGCGTAGGTGGGCCATGGGCATTCTCCTGTGAGGTTCCGACCGGTGGCTATCTCTCGAGCTCAGACAGGCTCCGCCGCCTCGGCTCGGTCCAGGGCCGAAGTCAGCTCGGCGGTCAGCATCGGTAAGGTGTAGGGTTTACGCAGGAAGCCGTTCGGCTCGTCGCCGTCGAGATCGCGCAGGACGTCCTTGCGGCTGTAACCGCTGGAAAGGATCACCCTGGCGTCCGCCTGGAGCTGGCGAATCTCGCGCAGTGCCTGCCGGCCGTTCATCCGCGGCATCGTCATGTCCATCAGGACGAGATCGATCTCTTCGGAGTGGCCCCGGAAGACCTCGACAGCCTGCTGCCCGTCGGCGGCGCTCAAGACCCGGAAGCCGAGATCCTGGAGAGCGAACTGCACCATCTCGCGCACGTCCGTTTCGTCGTCGACGACCAAAATGGTGCCGTCGCGATGCATCTCGACGGACCGATCAACCTCTTCTCGCAGCAGCTTGGCAACGCGTTCAACCGGCTTGGCGGACGCCGGGAGCAGCACCTGAAAGGTCGTTCCGCCGCCTGGCTGACTTTGCACCCGAATGGCTCCGCCGTGGCCGCGCACGATGCCCGAAACTGCTGCCAGCCCCAAACCGCGACCGACGAATTTGGTGCTGAAAAAGGGCTCGAAGATCTTGCCCCGGGTCTCGGAGTCCATCCCGTCACCGGTGTCCGCAACTTCGAGGCAGACGAAGCGTCCCGGGGCCACGTCACTGCCCAGGTCGTAGTCCGTGAGATCGGCACGGTTGACGTCGCATAAGCCGGTACGCACCGTGATCGAGCCGCCACTCTGGCCGAGCGCCTCCGAGGCGTTGGTGATCAGGTTCATCACCACCTGTTGGATCTGCGAGCGATCCGCCTCGATGGCGGGTAGATCCGCCGCCAGATCCGAATCCATCTCGCCCTGGGTGGAGATCGACACGCGAAGCAGCTGAGTCATCTCTTCGACCACCTCAGAGAGGTCGATGGGCGCCACGATGAACTGCCCCCGCCCCGAGTAAGCCAACATCTGCCGAGTAAGATCGGCCGCACGTGCCGCGGCGGTTTCGATGTGGTGCAGGTTGCCTCGCCAACCGTCGTCGGCAGACCCACGGCGCAGGGCCAGACCGGCATTGCCGGTGATCGTGCTCAATAGGTTGTTGAAGTCGTGCGCCAAGCCGCCAGCCAAGAGGCCGAGACTCTCGAGGCGCTGGTTCTGCTGCATGCGCTCTTCCAACTGCAAGCGCTCCTCCTCCGCCTGCTTGCGCTCGCTGATGTCACGGATCACTGCCAGGGCATGGCGGCGGTCCTGAATCTTGACCATCGAAAGTGAGAGCTCGATCGGAAACTCGTCACGATCCCGACCGACGGTCATCCACTCCACCGTCTCGCCGGTGGCGAAGCCGCCGGTCTCACCAAAGCTGTGCAGCCCGCGGCGAAACATCGAGTGGAAACGCCAGGGAATGAGGGCCTTACACACGTCCTGATCGAGGATCTCCGCCTGGGAGTAGCCGAAGATCCGCTCCGCCGCGCTGTTCCAGAACGACACCCTGCCGTTCTGATCCCACATGACGATCGCGTCGTTGGCCGCGGAGGTGATGCGCCGCAGCCTCTCTTCACTTTCGCGCAGCTCGTCGTTCACCACCCGCAGGGCTTCGGTCCGATCACGCACCCGGTCTTCGAGCTCTTCGTTGACTTGCTGGAGCGCCAGGCGCGCCTCTTCCAGTTGGCGATTCTTCTGCGACAGCTCCTCGTTGGCCTGCCGCAAACGCTCGACCTTGTCGAGCACCACCTGGCGCATCTGGCCCCGATCGAGCTCGCGCAACTTGTGCTCGTCGAGCAAATCGTCAGGCAAGAGCTCGACGACGACGGAGAACGTCGACAGCTCGAGGTAGCGCTGCGCGAAGCGGTCGTACCCGAGCTCGAACAGGCGGCGGGCCGAGCCGGGTCCTAGAATGCCCTCGACATGACGATAGAGGGCACGGGTCAAGCGACCGAGCAAGCGAACCCACTCCTCCGTCGACCGGGGCGCAGCCGCCTCGACACCGAACGGTATCGGCTGGGGCATGCGCTGAGGAACTGCCTCGAGCCACTGTCGAACGTTGTGCAAGAGGTTGTCGCCGGTCGCCCCGAGCACCTCGAACGCGCGGTCGAGCAAGGTCGCCAGGAGCTCGCGGCACAGCAGAACCCGCTGAGTTTCGGCCGGCTCGAAGATCAGCCCGAAGCCGGGTTGTTCCAACGGTGCCGCATGGGATTTGGCGACCAGGGCACGTAGCTCCGCCTGCTCGAGCGGGCTGTCTTTCGCATCGAGCAGACTGCGCTCGATGAACAGATAGGTCGCCGGTAGCTGAAGCTCTTGCTCTTCGAGAGGCAGACGCCGAAACGCCTCGACCTTCTGCAGCACAGGCTCTGCGCCGTCCAACTGCGGTAGCTGGGTGAGGAGAAAATCGATCAGCTCCGCCCCGGGCGAGGCGGCAAAAACGACCGTCGCCGTGTCGCTACGCTTTTTGCGGATCCATTGCAGCATGAGCCCTCACTCAGGTTACTCTGAGTCTACGGGATCTTGCCGTACAGTCCCTATTAAGGATTGGGAGAGGCGACACTGTTGCGCTCAGCAAGGAGCGCCACTGTCGGGTTCGGCACCGTGCGATGCTCGAAAGATCCGAGGACGGCTCGGGGCCACCCTACTCCAGCAAATGCGGCACCCCGACCTGCTCGGGCTCTGGCGCGACGTCGGGATTGCGATTGATCACTCGCGCGCAAGCGTTCCAGCGCAGGGTGGAATCCTCGTTGCCGGCCGGCGCCGATTCGGCCGCCTTGTCGTAGCTTTCCATCGCCTGCCGCAGCCAGTCGTAGGCCATGTAACCGGAGCCCATGGCACCGGTCTGCAGATGGGTTCGGGCACGACGCTCGCAGACGATGCCCCAATAGTAGGCCCGATCGTAGTCGCTACCGAGTTTCGGCACCAGGCCTTTGGCCTCGCGGAAGGCCCGATTGAGGTTCTGGCCAAACTGATCAGTCAAGGCCAGGACCCGGGTCACCAGAGCACGCTGGTTGTCGGGCTCGATCTCGAGCACGTCGAGGCAGATCGACTCCGCCTGCACCGGCTCGTTGAGCAAACGGTAGTGATCCGCCCGATCGAGGGCGGCATCGACACCTTGGTGGGAGAGGGGCTTGAGCTCGATCATGGGCGCTCTCCTTCGGTCTCTATCGGGAAATCGAAGACTGCGACGTCACGTCACTTACGAAAGATTTTGAACAGACGACGCAAGGGATCGTAATGCTCGTCAACCACCCGCTCCTTGAGCGGAATGATCGCATTGTCGGTGATGGTGATCGATTCCGGGCAGACCTTGGTGCAGCACTTGGTTATGTTGCAATAGCCGATGCCGTCGGCGTCCTTGAGATCCGCCAGCCGATCCTCCTCGTCCAGCGGGTGCATCTCCAGCGCCGCAGCGTAGACCAGGAAGCGCGGGCCGATGAACTCCTCGTGTAGATGGTGCTCGCGTAGCACATGGCACACGTCCTGACAGAGGTAGCACTCGATGCACTTGCGAAACTCCTGAACTCGGTCGATGTCTTCTTGGGCCATGCGCCAGGTGCCGTCTTCGGCGTCCGGCTGGCGCGGCTTGAACTTCTTGATCTTCTTCTTGACTTTGTAGTTCCAGCTGACATCGGTTACAAGATCGCGCATCACCGGGAAGGCTTTCATCGGCTCGAC
>JBCCGX010000416.1:0-8159 GCA_039029035.1 Acidobacteriota bacterium
CGTGGGCACGGTGCGCCTCCGGCAGGGCAAAGGCAATCTCACGATGGGACTCGAGGTCGCGCCGCTCGGTCACCGTCGTCGTGGTGTCCACATGCCCCTGCACCCAATGTCCACCCAACGACTCGCCGAGCCGCATCGCCGGCTCCAGATTGACCCGTGAGCCCTGGCGCAGCTCACCAAGAACCGTGCGGCGCAGAGTCTCCGGCGACAGCTCGACCGCCGAGCCATCGGGACGCTGCTCGACGATGGTTAGGCAGACTCCCGAAACGGCCAGGCTAGCGCCGATCTCGAGTGCCTCGCCGAGTTCGTCGCTATGACCGATCACCAGCAGCAAACCCCCTTCCGCAGAAGGCCGAGGCGCTTCGATCAGTCGGCCACACTCGCGTACAAGTCCGGTAAACATTCCTGTCGAAACCCACTGAGGATGAGATCTTCTCCGCGCCGTCCGACCTGCAGATCTGCCAGTCGGGGGGCGGCCGATAGCGGTGTAAAGCCGGCGCCGCCGAGGGGTCCGAGAGCCGCCTCTCCGCCAATCAACAGCGGCGCGCAGTTGACCGCCACCCGATCGAACAAGCCGGCCTGCGCGAACGCCGCGGCAACCGTTCCGCCGCCCTCGACCAGCAAGCTACGAACACCTCGCTGAAAGAGATCGGCCAGCACCGCCGCCGGCTCCACCGTCGGCAAAACTACCACGCTGGCCCCCCGAGCGGCGAGACGCTGCCGGGCGTCGGGATCGCTCTCCTGCTCGGTGTAAATCAAGACCTCACCGTCCAGGGTGAGCATCTTGGCCGACGGCGGGGTCCGCAAGCGGCGATCGAGCACCACTCGAAGGTTGTCGTCCTGCGTTCGGTCGAGGCGTCGATTGAGGCTGGGATCATCCGATAAGACGGTCCCGGAGCCGACCAGGATGGCGTCGTGTCGCTCGCGCTGATCGAGGCCCCAACGTCGCCCCTGCGGCGAGGAAATCCACTGGCTCTCGCCCCCGGCAGTGGCAATCTTGCCATCGAGGCTCATCGCCCATTTCAAGGTCACCGCAGGACGGCCCAGGGTCTCAGCCACCAGGAAGCGCCAGTTGAGTCGCACCGCCTGCTCGATCAAGAAGCCGCACTCGACCTTGACTCCGGCCTGCCGAAGACGCGCCAGACCGCCACCCGCTACTCGCGCATTGGGGTCGCGATGGCAGACCACCACGTGCTCTATACCGGCGGCCAGGACCTGCTCACTGCACGGCGGCGTCCGGCCATGATGGTTGCACGGCTCCAGCGTGACGAAGAGGGTGGCGCCGCGCGCACGCTCCCCCGCCGCGGCCAACGCTTCGAACTCGGCATGGGGCCCGCCAACGACCTGGTGGAAGCCCGTACCCACGACCTCGCCGTCGCGTACCACCACGGCGCCGACCATCGGATTCGGCGGCGTGCGGTAGCGGCCACGGGCCGCCAGGCGCAAGGCCTGGCGCAGGTAGCGCAGCGACTCTTCGGGAGAGAAGGGAGACATCAGGGTCGGCGGCTCAGTCGAACAACGCCGCGGCGAATTGTCGTGGATCGAACTCCACCAAGTCGTCCGGCGTCTCGCCTACGCCGAGGAAGAGCACCGGTAGCTGCAGGTCGCGGGCCACCGCCACCGCCATGCCGCCCTTGGCCGTGCCGTCGAGCTTGGTCAAGACGACCCCGTCGAGGTCGACCGTCTTGGCAAACTCCTTGGCCTGGGCGAGGGCGTTGTGTCCGGTCGTGGCGTCGAGAACGAGGAGAGTTCTGCGGCCCCAGCCCTCGGCCTCGCGCGAGATCACGCGACCGATCTTGCCGAGCTCGGCCATCAGGTGCTCCTTGGTGTGCAGCCGGCCGGCCGTATCGACGATCACATGATCCACTTTGCGCGCCCGCGCGGCCTGGATCGCGTCGAAGACCACCGCTGCCGGATCGCCACCGGGACGCTGGCGAATGACCCCGATGCCCAGGCGCTCGGCCCACAGCGCGATCTGGTCGATCGCCGCTGCGCGAAAGGTGTCACCGGCTGCGAGCAGAACCGTCTCGCCCCGGGCCAAGTGCCATCGAGCCAGCTTGGCGATCGTGGTGGTCTTGCCGACGCCGTTGACGCCGACTATCAGGGTCACCGTCGGGATCGGCGTCGGCTTGGCCGGCGGTGCTTCGAGCAGCATCGCGGCGATCTCGTCGGCCAGAATCTGGCGCAGGGCCGATGGATCTTTGACGTCGGTGTCCTTCGAGCGCTGCTTCAGCTTCTCCACCAGCTCGAGCGACGTCTCGACACCCAGGTCGGCTGCGATTAGGCTCTCCTCGAGGAACTCGAGGGTCGGCTCGTCGAGCACGACCCGCCCCTTGAAGGCCGCGTCCATGCGCCCGAGAAGCTCGGTGTGGGTCATGAAGAGACCGCGCTTGAGCTTCTTCCACAGCCCTTTCTTTTCCTCCTTGGGAAAAGTGGTCTCCGGCGCCAGCTCGAGCCGGTCGCCGGTCGAGTCGTCGTGTTCCGTAGTCATGTCGTATCTAACTGAAGATCTCGCGAGCGATCTCGTCGCGGGCGTTCAGGAGGGTTTCCCGGGCGCGGGCGACGAGTGCCGGACGGCGCTGGATGAGCACCAGATAGTAGCCTTCCGGTAGGGGCGTCGCGTACATGTGCAGATCGTCTTTCTCGATATGTAGCAGCTCGGTGGTGCCGAGGTCGGCACGATCCAACATCCCTGCCAGCTGCCTGAGATAGATACCGACGTAGGCGCCGGCGATCTTCATCTGAAAAGGCTTGAAATCGGTCGAGGTGAGGTCGACGGTCTCGCCGGTCTCATCGAGAAAGAGTACGGCGATCGCACCCTCGTTGTGGGCCAGGAGATTGGCCAGAGTAAACTGGAAAGGCATGTCGGCTCAGTACGTCGCGGCTTGGTCCGTGCGTCGCGGCTTAGTCAGTGCGTCGCGGCTTGGGCTGTGACCCGCGGCGGTGCGGGCTGAGTTTGCGACGTTTCCATCTTGATCTGGCCCGCGTCCCAGGCCAACAAAAACGCGCTGACGATTCTCGCGTCAAAGCGAGTCCCCGTCAACTTCTTGATCGTCTTGAGGGCGAACTCGGGCGACGACGCGGTCTGATAGGGGCGGTTGGTCGTGATGGCGTCGAACGTATCAGCCACCCCGATAATGCGCGCCATCAGCGGGATCTGCTCCCCCTTCAGGCCATCCGGATAGCCGCTGCCGTTCCAGGCTTCGTGGTGCCAGCGGATCCCAGGTAGGTGCTCGCGCAGAGCCGAGATGGGCTCGACGATGTCGGCGCCGATCACCGGATGCAGCTTCATCTGGTCGAACTCCTCCGGCGTCAGCACGCCGTGCTTCTTGAGCACCCGGTCTTCGACTCCGATCTTGCCCACATCGTGCAGCACCGCGGAGATCCAAACTTTCTCTTGTACATCCTTCGGCAGCCCGAGATAGCGCGCGATAGCTCGACTGTAGGAGGCCACCCGCTCGGAGTGACCGCGGGTGTAGGGATCCTTGGCATCAATCGCCGCGGCGAACGCGCGGATCGAGCTGATGAACAGCTGCCGATTGACCTCGGCCGCGTGCTGCAAGCGGGCGATGTAGCTCTGCACCGTATCCGACATGCGGTTGAAATCGGCGGCGAGCTCGGCGACCTCGAAGCTCAGGCCCTCGGTCGACACCCGACGATCGAAGTGGCCGGCAGCGATTTCGTGGGTCGCCTCGGCCAGGCGCTGGATCGGCAGGCTGAAGCCACGCGCCGCCGCCAGCCCGAGCCCCAGCGCCAACAGCGCAGCGAGGGCGGAGAACATGAGAATGCGCAGCACCAGCTGGCGCACCTGCTGGAACGCCTCCAGGGTCTTCTTGTGCGCCACGACGCCCCAACCCGTCTCGCGGACCGGCACGACCTGGGTCAAGATCGACTGCACATTGCCGTCGACCTCGAGCTCGAGCTCACGGGTGACGTTGACCGGCAAAGCCGCGAAATCTCGAATCAAGTCGGACTCGAGCAAGGCGCTCTGGATACCCGGCTGCGACCCTGCCGACCATAACAACTCGCCCCCGGCGTCGATGAGGAATATCTCCTCGATGTTGAGGCCTGCCTGCGAGGCAGTCGACGAACGCAGGATCACCGGCACCAGCGCTTGCAGGATCAGGGAGTCACCACGCGGTGGATCGATCGGCACGGTCAGCGCCACAGCCGGCCGTAGCTCGCTCTCCTGCTCGACCAGAACGAAGCGATAGAGGGTCTCCTCGGCCTGCCGAGCTTCTTCCGCCGCCTGCTCCATCAACTCGTTCACTTCAGGGCCGAAGGCGCTGACACTCGAGCCCCAGGGTTTGCCATCCGAGCCGATGATGAGGAAGGCCAACTGATCGGCGCGCGCCTGGGCGAAGCGCATCAGGTAGTCGCTGGCCCAACGACTATTGAGCCGCTGCGCCAGGCTACCGTAGCCCGGTGCAGCGACCAGGCCGTGGCCGACTTGGCGCAACTCGATCGCGCGCTGTTCCAGGTCGTCGCTGAGCAGTTGAGCAAAACCCTGGGCCGACAAGGTCAGGAGCTCTTTCTCCTTGACCTGCAAGGCATCGCGATTGGAGCGCACCAAGTAGAAGCTGCTGAGGACCAGCGGAATGAGGCTGGGCACCAGGAGCAGCAGAAAAAGAATGTGCTGGAGCTTGATGCGACGGACCGCGGGCGGGTGCTCGGGAGCGCGCGGCTCGGCAGATTTCAAGAGGTTGCTCGAAGAGAATCGGAAGTCCTGGCTTCACCCCGGCCGGCAGAAAACGCCACCCAAGGCTCGAACGAAGGTCGCGGCAAACCAGATTTATTATAGTGCAGACGTCAACCGGGCACAGAGGCATCGGGGATCGGTTGACGCAAAAACTCGACCAGCTCGCGCAAGACTTCTTCGCCGCCGATGCCCTCGACCATCTCGCCCCGGCCGAGGGCTCGTGGCAGCACCCAAGTCAAGCCGCCTTCGGTTGCCTTTTTGTCCCTGCCCATGAAGGCCCAGAGCTCCTCCGGATCGAGCGCCGGTAGGGGCGGCAGCTCGAAGCGTGCCAAGAGGCGCCCCAAGCGTTCGCCGAAGCTCGCCTCGAGCCCGCGGCGCTCGGCCAGCCGTACCGCGAAGAGCATGCCGTAGGCCACCGCGTCACCGTGCCGAAGATGGCGATAGGCCAGCGCGCCTTCGATCGCGTGGGCCAGGGTATGGCCGAAGTTCAGAATGCGCCGCCAATCGCCTTCCTGCGGATCGCTCTCGACCACCTGACACTTCGCCGCTGCTGCTCCGGCGACCACCGGCGCCAGTTGCGCCGCATCCCCCGCCAGCAGAGGCTCGAGCGAAGCCTCCACTCTCTCGAGCAGCGGCGGATCGAGCAACAGTGCCATCTTCACTACCTCTGCCAGGCCCGAGCGGCGCTCGGGTCGTGGCAAGGTGGCGAGCAGCCCGGTGTCAGCGATCACCTGACGCGGATGATGGAACAGCCCGACGGTGTTCTTACCGCCGGCCAGGTCGATCGCCGTCTTGCCGCCGATCGCCGCGTCGACCTGGGCAAGCAGTGTCGTCGGCACTTGCACATATTCGATCCCGCGCAAGAAGCAGCCGGCAACGAAGCCCCCTAGATCGCCCACGGTCCCGCCGCCGAAAGTCACCAGTCGGCTATCGCGCTTCCCTCCGGCGTCGAGCATCGTATCCCACAGTCGCCCCGCATGGTGCAGGCTCTTGGCCGCTTCGCCGTCCGGCACTTCGAGGTCGACCACGCGCGCCGCGCCGCGCCCAAGAGCCGCGATCGCAGCACCATGGAGCTCGCGTAGCCGTGGCGTCGACAGCACGAAGGCCGTACGGCCCTCCAGCCACTTCGCCAGATCCGTAGTGACTCCACGCTCCAACAGCCCCTCACCGACCACGATGTCGGTGCGACCGGCGGCGTGTTGCAGGCCTAGACGGTAAACACCGCTCGCATCGACGGAGACGCCTGACGTGCCCGCGGTGTCATTCATCGGAGCTCGGCCGGCGGAGCGCGATCCCGAGCTCGGCCAATTGGGCATCATCGACCGGCGACGGCGCTTCGGTCATCAAGCAGGACGCCGAGGTGGTCTTGGGAAAAAGGATGACGTCGCGGATCGACGGTGCGCCGGCCATCAGCATGATCAGGCGGTCGAGTCCGAGAGCGATGCCGCCATGTGGCGGAGCGCCGTACTTGAGGGCCTCGAGCAAGAAGCCGAAACGTGATTCGGCCTCTTCGGCATCGATGCCCAAGAGCTCGAAGACTTGCCGCTGGACGTCGCCGCGGTGGATACGGATCGAGCCGCCGCCGAGTTCGATACCATCCATAACGACATCGTAGGCCCGCGAACGGACATTGCCAGGATCACTCTGTAGCTTACCCAGGTCCTCCTCGTGCGGGCTGGTGAAAGGATGATGCAGGGCACTCCATCCTTCATCGGCACCGCCATCGACCAAGGGAAAGTCACGCACCCAGAGGAAGGCATGGCGGTCGGCAGGGATCAAGTCGTACTGCTTGGCCAAAGCCAGGCGCAGCGCCCCGAGGGCGCGGGAAACGATCGCCTCCGGGCCGGCCGCTAGCAGCGCCAGGCTCCCCTCCTCCAAGGCCAGTGCCTCAGCCGCCGAATCGAGCTCGGCCGGGGACAGCGCCTTCTTGACCTGGAACTGGAGCTCGCCGTCTCGTCGACGGAAGGTCAAGACTCCCTGGGCGCCGGCGCGGCGCGCGATGCCGATCCACTCGTCGACCATTTTGCGACTGGCACCGGCCGCGCCCGGTACGGTGAAGCCGCGGATCACGCCGCCCTCGCTGACCGCGCTGGAGAAGCCGCGAAAGCCGCTCGTCGCCAACAGCTTGGTCAAGTCGACAATCTCGAGATCGAAGCGCAGATCTGGCCGATCGGAGCCATAGCGGGCCATCGCTTCACCGTAAGTGAGGCGTGGGAACGGTGTCTCGATCTCGATGCCAGCCAAGGGGAAGATCTTGGCGAAGAGCCCTTCGATCAACGCGGCGACTTCTTCTTCGTCGGTAAACGAGAGCTCGATGTCGACCTGGGTGAACTCGGGCTGGCGATCGGCGCGCAGGTCCTCATCGCGGAAGCAACGCGCGATCTGGTAGTAGCGCTCGAAGCCGCTGACCATCAAGATTTGTTTGAACAGCTGCGGTGATTGCGGCAAGGCGTAGAACTGGCCAGGCGCCTCGCGGCTCGGCACCAGGTAGTCGCGCGCGCCCTCCGGCGTCGAGCGGGTCAGGATCGGCGTCTCGAGGTCGACGAAGCCGTGCTCCGCCAGATACTGCCGGGTGGCCCCCACGACGCGATCGCGCAGCAGGAAATTGCGCATCAGCTCGGGCCGGCGCAGATCGATGTAACGATGCCGCAAGCGCAGCTCCTCCGACGCCTCGGCGTAACTCTCGAGCACGAAGGGCGGGGTCTCGGCCGGTGATAGGACCTGCGCCCGGTCGACCATCACCTCGATCGCCCCGGTCGCCATCTCGCGGTTGATGTTCGGTACATCGCGCGGCACGACCTCGCCTTCGACCTCCACCACCCATTCCGAGCGCACGGGGTCGAGGGTCGCATGGGCCTGGGGCTGTGATTCCGGATGGACCACCGCTTGCACCACGCCACTGCGGTCACGCAGATCCAGGAACACCAAGCCCCCGAGGTCGCGTCGGCGGTGGACCCAAGCCTTGATCAAGACCCGCTGACCGGTGTCGGCCTCATTCAACTCTCCGGCGGGACGTCTTTCTATCTCCATAACTTGCCCTTCAGCGAATGGCTCGCGATTCACATCGTCAGTAGCCGCGACCGAGCTCGCGGCTGTAAGTCTCTTTGAGTCCTATGTAGCGGTCTCGGATCACGCCGATCTCGCGCTGCTCCGCGCTACTCAGGGGCCGCGCCACCCGCGCCGGAATCCCTAACACCAGGTGTCCGGCCGGCACCCGAGTCCCCGGTGTGACCACCGCTCCGGCCCCGACCTGGGCCCCGGCCTCCACCACCGCCCCATCGAGCACGCGCGCACCGATCCCGATGAGCGCGCCATCCTCGATCGTGCAGCCATGGATCATCGCACTGTGCCCCACCACCACGCCCTCGCCGATGGTCAGGGGGAACGTGTCGTAGGACACATGCAGGATCGTGCCGTCTTGGATGTTCGTCCCAGCGCCGATCTTGATCCAATGCACGTC
>JBCCGX010000417.1:0-8158 GCA_039029035.1 Acidobacteriota bacterium
GTTCTCGACCATCTTCGGGGTTTATGTCTTCGCCGGTTGCGTGGTGTCGATCCTCTCCGTGGTGATCCTGGTCGTTCTACGGCTCAAGAGCGCCGGCGCTCTGACCAGCGTGGTGACCTGGGAGCACTTCCACGACCTGGGCAAGCTGCTGTTCGGTTTTACCGTGTTCTGGGCCTACATCGGCTTCTCTCAGTTCATGCTGATCTGGTACGCCAATATTCCCGAAGAGACTTTTTGGTTCGAGCTCCGGTGGGAGGATCCGAGCTGGCAGAAGCTATCGATCTTCCTCGCCGTGGGTCATTTCGTGGTGCCCTTCTTCTTCCTCATCAGCCAGTGGGTCAAGCGCAACAGCCTGACCTTGACCATCGCCGCTTTGTGGATGCTTGGCATGCACTACGTCGATATGTACTGGCTGGTGATGCCGACGGCGCATCATGGAGAGTTCCATCCCAATCTGCTGCTCGACATCACCTGCTGGCTCGGCATCGGCGGACTTTTTATCGCCGTGTTCCTGCGCCTGATGCAGCGCAACGCCCTGGTGCCGATCCACGATCCGCGCCTCGGCGAGTCGCTGGCTTTCGAGAATCCCTGAGATCTATCGAGCACGATGGGCCGCGACGCTCGGTCCCTGCGGCGGCACTGCGCCGCCTGTCGGGTTCGACTCAGTAGGCCTGGTCCGTCCGTGTGGCTCTTCGGCGCGCCGGACGGGAATACGCAAGTGAAACGGCATACAATAGCCGGGCCTTCCCGCTATTTCGAACCCTATTGGAGCGCAGGGAGCCGCAGTTGGCGAAAGTCTTGGTTTTGGAGCTCGACCCGGTCTTTGCCGCGGTCATCGAGGACCGGCTGATCGTTTCCGGCCACGAGTCCACTTGGGTCCAGGACCCGGCCGTGGCGGTCTCTGCCGCTACCGAAGGCCGGGCGGATCTGTTGATCATGTCGATGGAGCTACCCGGCGTCTCGGGTCTCGAGATCGTCCGTCAGCTCAAGCAACAAACCGAGACCCGCTCCTTGCCGATCGTCGCCCTTTCGGCGAGTAGCGAAAGCGCCGATCGGATCGCTGCGCTGCGCGCCGGGGTCGACGATTTCATCACCACGCCCTGCGACCCGGAGGAGTTGGTGCTGCGCCTGGCGCGGCTGCTCGGCGGCCAGGGACCGTCGCCGCCGGTCTTGCGTGGCGACCTCGCCAGCCATCCGACCTGGGAACTGCTGCAGGTGATCCAACAGGGGGCCAAGAGCGGCGATCTGATGCTGCACGGCAAGAAGGGCTCGGGAAGGATCCGCTTCGATCGGGGGCAGGTCCTCTCGGCGCGCTGGGAGAAGCTGCGCGGTCGCGATGCCCTCTTGGCGATTGCCGAGATGAAGGAGGGGCGCTTTCAGCAAACGACCGAGGCCCCTGGCACCGCCGCCTTGCCCGAGGATGCCCTACGCATTCAGGACGTCCTCATTCAGGCGGCCTGGATCGAAGACGAGCTAGCCAAACGCCGGGGCCACCTGCCGTCGACCGGTACGCCCCTCGAATGTGTTTCGGCCAACCTGCCCGAGACCGCCGAGCCGTTTCGCTTCCTGCCGATCGAGCGTGTCTTCGAGCGCATCAAGCAAACGTCAGGCGTGCGTATCTACGAGCTGATGACTGACGGCAAGGAAGCGCCGTCCAAGGTTCGGTTGGCGGTCGCCTGGCTGACTGAGCAGGGCGTTGTCGCACCCAAGGAGCAGACCCTCGAAGCCTCACCGATGTCGACGTCGGAGATCTCGTCCTCGGTGGTGATCGACGTCGCGGTCCACAACTTGCTATCGACAGCACGCAATGCCGGTTTCGATGTTTCGGCCTTGCCGTACCTGCTGCTCGCGGAATCAGGGGTTTGGCCGGAGCTGCAGCAGCTGCCCGCCCGAGTGCCGGGCTTCCTGCGTATCGAGGCCCTACGCAAGCTGGTCGAGCGGACCCAGGACGGCCACGGTGGCAGCACCTCGTTCGCCACCGATCTGGGCAAGCTCTCGCTGCATGTCCAACCCCTGTCGGCCAAGACTCGACAGCAGGTAGAGGCGATCGTGCCGGTCTGTGCCGGTGTTTTGGTGTGGATGGATCAAGCCGAAGACGCCGAGCTTGTCGGCCGGGTGGTCGAGCGCCTGGAAGCGGCCCGGGGACGGGCTGTCGGCATGCTCGTCGCCACCTCGCCTGCCGCGGCCGAGGCGGCCGCCGAGCTGACCCGCGACACCACCAAGTGGAAGACTTCGGGACATGCCCCGCGCAGCTTGCTCGGCGTGCTCCGGCTACTGCAGCCACGCAACGAATAGCCGACCGGCGGACTCGCCTCACGCACACCAACCATGGTTCGAATCTTCCTCGCCCTGCAGACCGTTTTCAGCCTCTGGATGGTTGTCGATGCGGTACGCCGCAACTCGTCCTCCTACTGGTACTTGATCATCATGGTGCCATTCGGCGAGTGGATCTACTTCTTCATGGTCAAGATCCACGACCCCGAGTTCGAGTGGATCCGGGATCTCTACCGCCGGCTGACCACCAAGAAAGTCACGGTCGAAGACTTGCGCTTCCAGGCCGAGCAATCACCGAGCTTCACCAACAAGACGACCCTCGCCCAGGCGCTCTACGACCAGGGCACCTACGGTGAAGCGGCGGAGATCTTCACCGAGGCTTTGGTGATCGACGCCGAATCGCGCGATGCCCTCTATGGCCTCGCCCTCTCGCAGAGCGCGCTGCAGGAGTACGACGCAGCGATCGAGGGCTTCCGCAAGGTGATCGAGCTCGATCCGTCCTTCCACGATTACGCCGCCTACACCGACCTGGCGCATGTCCTGAGCCAGAGTGGCCGGATGGAAGAGACCCACGAGCTCCTGGCCGATCTGGTGACGACCAGCCCGCGCCTGCGCCACCGGGTGATCCGCGCCCACTACCTTGCGCACGACGATCGCCAAGACGAGGCGGCGACCGAGCTCCGCACCGGTCTCGACGAATTCCAACACGTCCCCAAGTATGTCCAGCGCCGCAACAAGATCTGGCTGCGGCGCGCCAAGCAAATGCTCAAGCAGGTCTCGAATCCCAGCTGACCGGAGGTCCCATTACCGTGAGTCGCGGATACATCATTCCCATCGGTGGCGCCGAGGAGAAAATTTCCGGGCGGGCCATTCTGCGCCGCTTTGTCGAGATCTCGGGAGGCGATGCGGCGCACATCGCGGTCATCCCGACCGCGTCCCGGCTCGAGGACACTGGCGAGCGTTACGTCAACGTTTTTTCCGACCTGGGTGCCGCCGAGGTGACGGTGCTGCCGTTCCAGGAGCGCTCGGACTGCAAACGCGAGGACTGGCTCGATGTGCTCGAGCGCGTCACCGGCGTCTTCATGACCGGCGGCAACCAGCTGCGTCTGGCGACGACCATCGGCGGCAGCCCGGTGGCCGATCTCCTGCGGCGGCGAAACCTCGAAGGACTGCCCATCGCCGGCACCTCCGCCGGCGCATCGTTCATGTCCGAGCACATGATCGCCTACGGCGAAGAAGGCATGACGCCGCGCAGCGACATGGTGCAGCTCGTCCCCGGCCTGGGCCTCACCCAGTTGGCGGTCATCGACCAGCATTTCCGCCAACGCGACCGTCTCGGGCGGCTGATCACCGCGTTGGCCTACAACCCGCGGCCGATCGGCATCGGGCTCGACGAAGACACCGCGGCCTTCCTGGCGCCCGGGGGTACCCTGGAAGTGGTCGGCTCGGGCGGCATCACCGTCGTCGATCCGTCGGAAGTAGAGTATTCTTCGATGGATTCGGTCAAACCGCATGATCCGGTCTGCGTCATCGGCATTCGCTTGCACGTGCTGATCGAAGGCGCGACTTTTAATATCGAAACCCGGCAGGCGAGCCCGCCCGCGCCTGCGAGGAGCCAGGAATGATGAGGATCCTCGACCGATCGGTCTATGTCGGCCCCAACCTCTACGCTCTGTTCCCGGTCATTCGGCTGACCCTCGATCTCGGCAAACTCGAGGAGTGGCCCTCGGCCAAGCTCGGATCGTCCTTCATCGACCCCCTGCTGGAGGCCCTGCCCGGCCTGCACGAGCACGGCTGTTCTTACGGTGAGCCGGGGGGCTTCGTGCGCCGCCTCAAGGAGGACGAAGGGACCTGGATGGGCCACATCCTGGAGCACGTGGCGATCGAGCTCCAGAACGTCGCCGGGGCGCAAGTGACCTTCGGCAAGACCCGCGGCAACGGCGAGGTCGGTCAGTATAACGTGGTCTACGAGTACGAGCAGGAAGACGTGGGCATGGCGGCCGGCCGGCTGGGCCTCGATCTTCTCCACGCGCTGATTCCGGCTGACGTCCGGGGCGGCGACGCGAAGAGTGATTTCGATTTCGAAGAGGAGCGCGACAGCTTCATTCGCTACGCCCAGCGGCGCGCCCTCGGACCGTCCACCGCCTCCCTGGTGCGCGCCGCCGAAGACCGCGACATCCCCTGGCAGCGCCTCAACCGTTACAGCCTGGTGCAGTTCGGCCACGGCCGCTACGGCAAGCGTATCCAGGCCACGGTCACCAGCGAAACGCGCAACATCGCGGTGGAGATCGCGTCCGACAAGGAGGAGACCCACAACCTCCTCGGCGACCTCGGCTTGCCCGTCCCCGGCCAGCGCCTGGTCTACAGTGAGCGCGAGGCGCTACGCGCCGCCGACCGCCTGGGCTTCCCGGTGGTGGTCAAGCCCCTCGACGCCAACCACGGGCGCGGCGTGTCGATCAACCTGACCGACAACGACTCGGTGCGGGTGGCCTTCGAGCAGGCGCGCAAGCACAGCCGCGGGATCCTCGTCGAGCGCTTCATCGAAGGTCTCGACCATCGCCTCTTAGTCGTCGATGGCGAGCTCATCGCGGCGTCGAAGCGGGTCCCCGGGCACGTGGTCGGCGACGGCGAATCGACCATCGAGGCGCTGGTGGAGGAGGTCAACAGCGACCCGCGGCGCGGTATCGGCCACGAGAAGGTGCTCACCCGGCTCGAGTTCGACCATCAGGCACAGCGCCTGCTGGAGCAAAAGGGCTACGATCGCGATAGCGTGCCGGCAGAGGGCGAGATCGTCTACCTGCGTTCCACCGCCAACCTCTCGACCGGTGGCACGGCGGTCGACGTGACTGATCTGATCCATCCCGACAATCGCGAAATGGCCCAGCGCGCCGCCCGCGCCATCGGTCTCGATGTCGCCGGGGTCGACTTTCTGACCACCGATATCTCCAAGTCTTACCGCGAGACCGGCGGCGCGATCTGCGAGGTCAACGCTGCGCCCGGGTTCCGCATGCATGTGGCGCCGTCCGAAGGCCAGCCGCGCGACGCGGCCGGCCCGGTGATCGACATGCTCTTCCCGCCCGGCTCGCCGACCCGCATCCCGGTCGCCTCGATCACCGGCACCAACGGCAAGACGACCACCACCCGCATGGTGGCGCACATCTTCAAGATGGCCGGGCACCATGTCGGCGTCGCGACGTCGGACGGGGTCTACATCGACGGCCACCTGACGGTCGAAGGCGATATGACCGGGCCGGTGGCGGCCCGCATGGTGCTACGCGATCCGTCGGTCGATGTGGCGGTGCTCGAGACCGCCCGTGGTGGCATGCTACGCCGCGGTATGGGCTACCGGCGGGCCAATGTCGGCGCGGTGCTCAACATCGCCGCCGATCACCTCGGCCTGCGCGGCATCAACACTCTCGAGGATCTGGCCAAGGTCAAGCGCATCGTCGTCGAGGTGGCCCAGGACACGGCGGTGCTCAACGCCGACGATCCACTGTGCCTGCGCATGGCCGACTACACCAAGGCCGATCATCTGTGCTACGTGACGATGAATCCCAAGCATCCGCTGGTGCGCGAGCATATCCGCTCCGGCGGCCGGGCAACGGTGCTCGAGGAAGGCATCAACGGTCACATGATCACCTTCTACGGCAATGGCTCCCACATTCCCCTGCTGTGGACCCACCTGATTCCGGCAACCCTCGAAGGGCGGGCGATGCACAACGTGCAGAACGCCATGTTCGCCGCCGCCATCGCCTACTCGATGGACGTCAAGCTGGAAGAGATCCGCCACGGCCTGCGAACCTTCGACACCACTTTCTTCCAGGCCCCGGGACGGATGAACATCTTCGACGAGCACCCCTTCAAGGTGGTCCTCGACTACGGCCACAACCCGGCCGCGGTCAAGGCGATGGTGCAGCTCACCGAGCACCTGGAGACCGAGGGCCGCAGCCTGGTGGTGCTCGCCGCGCCGGGTGATCGACGCGACGAGGACGTGCGCGAGATCGCCCGCCTGTGTGCCGGCAAGTTCGACCACTACATCTGCCGTCGCGACGACTCGACTCGCGGCCGCGGGCCCAACGAGATCCCCGAGATGCTGCGTGACGCGCTGCTCCAGGCGGGGGTCGAGGAGCGCCAGATCCAGCTCATCCCCGACGAACAGCAAGCCGTCGCCCAGGGCCTGGCGCTGGCGCGCCCCGGCGATCTGCTGTTGATCTTCGCCGACGCCATCTCGCGTTGCTGGAACCAGATCACCCACTTCACCCCCGACACCGAGAACCCGCCGGCGGAGACCGCCACCGCCACCCTCGCCGTCGAGCCGCAAGAGTTCATCGATCAAGACCTCGATCTCGACGCCGGTTTCGTGCGCGACGAGCGCGGCGTACGGTTGGCGCGGGAGGCGTCAGATTGATGGCGTCCCGCGCGGGGATTAATCGATGAACCTCAGAGACTCCCGCCGGCTGACCGGCCCGAACATTCTCTGGCCCCGCGCCAGCGCGGTGATCGACGTCCGCCTCGACCCGTCGGACGACGGCGAAGGCCTGGTCCACCGCTGGCAACGCCACGCGCGCAGGATGCTCGACGCGGTGGGGTGGGCCAGTGAAGAGACGACTCACCGCCATTTCGCCAGCGGCGTGAGCCTGGCGCTGTCGGCACCGATCGACGCGCTCTATGCGGCGACCGAGGTCAACGAATGGGCCTACGAGGCGGCAGCCGCCGAGGTCGACGGCAGGCTGGCACCGGATTTCGAGACCGCCAGGGAGCGCTTGCGTGAGACCATCGCCGAGGAGCGCCGGCCGGCGGTGCTCGCCATGCAAGACGCCGCGGCGGAGCGTGGGGTGCCGTTTCTGTGGGACGACGACGATGTCTCGATCGGCATGGGGCGCGGCTCGATCACCTGGCCGGCCGACGAGGTGCCGGAGCCGTCCGCGGTCGATTGGCCGAGCGTCCACCGCATCCCCGTGGCCCTCATCACCGGCACCAACGGCAAGACCACCACGGTGCGCCTGCTGACCGCCATGGCCCGCGCCGCCGGGCTCGAGCCCGGCCATTCGTCGACCGACGGCTGCTGGGTAGCGGGCGAGGAGATCGGCGAAGGCGACTACTCCGGCCCTGGCGGGGCTCGGCTGGTGCTGCGCGACCGGCGGGTCGACGTGGCCATCCTCGAGACCGCTCGCGGCGGCATGCTGCGCCGCGGCCTCGGCGTCGAGAACGCCGACGTGGCGCTGATCACCAACGTGGCGGAAGACCACCTCGGCGAATGGGGCGTGCACGACCTGGACGAGCTGGTGGAGACCAAGTTCGTCGTCGAGAAAGGCACCCGCAAGCTGGTGCTCAACGCCGACGACTTAAAGTTGCGCGCACGCCCCGATCGCCAGGGTGTTCGAAGGATTTGGTTCAGCTGCGACAGCGATCCGCAAGTCGTCGCCGCCAACGTCGCCACCGGCGGCGAGACCGCGGTGCTCGAAGACGACGCTCTGGTCGTCCACAGCAGCGAGGGGCGCGAGGCCGTTTGCCGCTTGGCCGAAGCACCGATGACCTTAGGCGGCGCCGCACGCCACAACGTGCAGAACGCCCTCGCAGCGATCCTCGTCGCTCGCAAGCTCGGCCTACCCATGGCGGCGATCCGCCAGGGTCTCGCGACCTTCGACTCCTCGCCTGACGAGAACCCCGGCCGGCTCAACCGCTTCGACCTCGGCGGTGTGCAGGCGATCGTCGACTTCGCCCACAACCCCCATGGCCTCGAAGCCCTCCTGGCCATGGGCCAGGCCCTGCCCGCCGAGCGCCGCCTCGTCCTCGTCGGCCAGGCCGGCGACCGCGACGACGACTCCATCCGCGAGCTGCCGCGCATGGTGTGGCAGGCCAAGCCCGACCGGATCATCATCAA
>JBCCGX010000418.1:0-8148 GCA_039029035.1 Acidobacteriota bacterium
GCCGATCAGGTGGACGAGGGCCAGGAGGAAAAGCGAGGCGTTGAACAACAGCATCAGCGCCGGCCCGGGATAGATGCTGTCGAGCGCCCTCCAGATCAAGGTCATCAGGGGCGGGTGCATGGAGTCCGTCAGCCCGAACCGTGCCTGCCGCAGCATGTAGAAGCTGTCGTAGGACAGGAAACCCGGCCAGGCGCAGACGAGGATGGTGACAGCAACCAGAAGTGCGGCGAGGTAGGGCATGGGGCTGAGATGGCGCGCCCCCCGCTGGCTCTCCGGCATCTGCTCGATCTTGTCATAGCCGAATTTTCGTGCTGTTTGGAATCCACTGGTTCCGTCTGCGCGAAGATCTAGACAGACAAACGACGTTCGGCTGATTCGCGAGAGTCGGCTAGGATACTTTTGTCTTCAAACTTTCCCCCGACAATCTAAGAAGGAGTCGACCCGATGCTGCAGCGTTTGGTAATCCCCATCTTTACCTTGTTTCTCCTGACGTCGACAGCTGCTCTGGCCGAAGAGATCCCTTGCACCCACGCCGGCCCTCAAGCGCCGCGCGATATCAGCCATACCCTGGGTTCGAATCCGGTGACGTTCAGCACGGCGCCATCGTTCAATCAGATGCAGCTCTGCGATATCCATTTCCATCGCTTCGCCGAGCACAAGGGCCCGGGCTTCTCCACCAAGGCGGGGGAGGGCAAACACGCGGGTTACGCTTGCGAAGGCTCGACACCACCGGCCAATGACGCAACGTCCGGCGACAACCGTTGCGAGGGCACCCGGGTCGGCGACTCGATCGAGGTCCATTGGGTTTTCACCACCTGCGACGTGGAGCCTGGACCGACGCTCAACAGCTGCTTCAGCCCCGTCTGCGCCAACCCTCAGGTCCGGGTCGAGGCGAAGGTCTTTCACCTGACGGACGGCGAAGAAGGTGAGCTCGACTTCGCCCACTTCGCCAACGCGGGCGACATCGTTTTGCCGAATCCTGCCGGCGCGGTGCAATACATGGGCTCGAGCACCGGGGCGAAGTACAACAACGACTCGTCCTGCTCGCCGTTCCAGATCACCTGGAACGTTCGTCCCACCTGCAGCCCCCTGTCCATAGCGAGCCTCGACGCCTGGTGCGGCGACAACGTGTTCAACGAGAACAAGGCCCATGACGTCCGGCCGTTGGTGACGCCGCTGAAGCTGCGGTCGCGAATCAACTGAGCCGAAACGGAGCGCCCGGGATGGACCGAACTCGCCGGTGTCCGTAACCGCAACGGCTCCATCCCGCGATCGAAGGCTCCGCTGGCCCAGCCGGCGGAGCGAAGGATTGGGTAGCGAAGGATCATCCGACTCATCCGACGAACTTGTAGCCAAATCCCCGCACCGTCAGAAGATACTGCGGGCGCGATGGCCGGACTTCCAGGCGTCGACGCAGCCAGGCGACGTGCACGTCGACCGTGCGCTTGGCGGGCATGGCATCTGGCCGCCAGACTGCATCCAAGATTTCGTTGCGACTCAGAATCTCACCGCGGCGCTGAATAAAGTATCTGAGGAGCTCGAACATACGCGCCGTGAGTTGAATCGGCTTACCGAGACGCAGGACCTCGACCTCGCGAAATCGAACTTCGACATCGCCGAACCGGTAGAGCTCAGGAAGCCCGGCAAGACCGCTCCTGGCTGGATTGGCCCGCCGCAACAGAGCCTCGATTCGGGCCATCAGCTCGACGGTTGCGAAGGGTTTGGTCAGATAGTCGTCGGCGCCGATTCGAAGCCCCACGACTTTGTCGATCACGTCACCCAACGCCGTCAGCATCAGGATCGGCTTGGTGAGCCCATGGCGACGGAGCTCGCGACAGACCGCCAGGCCGTCCTGGCCGGGTAACAGGACATCTAGAAGAATGAGATCGAACTCTTGGCTGAGTGCGATCCGCACGCCTTCGAGACCATCGGTTGCCGCGACGACCTCGTAACCGGAGGCGATCAACCGGTCTCTGACCATGAGAGCTATCCCATGTTCGTCTTCGATGTGCAAGATTCGTTGCTTCATCGGGCCCTCGAAGGCTCCTTCCCCGGTTTGGGTAGGTGAAGAGAGAAGATGCTCCCCGAACCGGCACCGGTCTCGAGCGAGACCCGCCCACGATGAGCCTCGGCGACGTCGCGGACCAACGCGAGACCCAACCCACTCCCTTCGATCTGGTCCTCTCTGGATTGCCGGCCACGAAAAAAGGGTTCGAAGAGTCGCTGAAGGTCCTCGGGTTCGATACCCGGACCACGATCTTCCACCGCGATTCGGACTTCTTCCTGCCCCTTCTCGTCACAGACAGTGACCGTGACACGAAGCCAATTCGCCGGCCGACCGTACTTCAGCGCGTTGGAAACGAGATTGATGATTGCCGACTGTAGAGCCTGGGCATTGCCTAGAATCCGGATGCCATCCGAGCGATCTACCTCGACCTCGAAACCTGCTTTCCGGATCTGCCGCGACAGCCGGCTCAGGGCACGTTCGACGACCTCGTTGACATCCAGCGGCCGTAGCGCCAGGGAAGGGCCGGTCGAGTGCCGTGCCAGCTGCAGGACATTCTCGACCATCTCCTGAAGCCGGAGGGTCTCATCCTGGATGACGTGTCCGTATTCCTCCAGTTGTTTCTTGTCGTTAACCAAGGAATCTGCCAGGTTGTCTCCTGCTGCGCTCAAGACAGCCAACGGTGTCCGCAACTCGTGAGTGACGCCGGCTATGAAGCTCATCTGTTGCTGCGCGAGCTGCTGCGAACGGCGAGCCAGCAGGCCGACGATGACGATCGCGGTGGAGATCAGTCCCAGCAGGCCGAAAGAGGCCAGCGAAGCACGCCAGCGCTCCGACTGGACCTCCTCCGCGACTGGGATGCCTCCGCGGCGGACGTAGAAGTGCCAATACCCCGAGTAGCTGATCCGCGCCCACAGGTTACGAAACCAGAGATGGTCCGCTTCGGTGTTTGGTCGGTCCGCGTTCGGATAGGCTTCGTTGCCTTTGCGGGGGCGCAATCCGACCCTCGGGAGCTCTTCGCCATCCGTCCCGACGTCCACCAAACCCAGTGCGGCGTCGCTGCGACCGAAGGCTTCGATCGAGTCGACCGGCACGGTTGAATAGACCAGATCGCCACTGGCACTTTCGACGATCGCAAGCTCTGTCCCAATGTGGTTCGGGGCCGGGAAGAAGATCTCGGTCAACTCGGGAACAAACTGTTCCCAGAGCACTTTGCCATCGATATGGACTGCCAGCCAAGCGGCCTCTGACTCCCCTTCGCGGTCGTCCGACCACAATCGTGTCTCGATCAACACGGCTGGAAGCGTCGCCAGGAGGCGCATGGCCAAACCCCGGCGAGCAGATGGTGGCGCGGGGTCGGCGGCGAGCAACCCTGCGACGGTCCGCCCCAAGAGCTCGAGGTCGGGTTGTTCCTCCGAGCCCTCGAACTCCCTCGACAGTGGATCGTAGATCGCGAACGAGACACCCCCGGAACCGTCGGCACGGATCAGGTAGAGCTCCTGAAAGAGCTCCGGCCAGCGGCTCGTCTGTTGCCAGGTCTCCAATCTCCGGCCAACCTGATCGGCGAGTTGATGCGGGGTGCCACCGGGAGCCCGAAGGCATTGGGCGAGTGTTTCGATTTCTCGATCGAAGGCGGTCTTGAAGTACCAGGAGCTCCGGCTAAAGACACTGTTCAAACGAATGTGCTCATAGTTCTCGATCGACCTGAGCCAGTCCCATTGGAGCGTGGCGAGGGAGAAGAGCAAGAGGCCCAGCACTACCACCAGCGCTAGCGTCGATGCGATCGATCGTCTCGTCATGACCTCCGTAAGGTTACCTCGGCCCAACTCTGAAGTTGGCTCCATTTAATGTTGATAACCAATATTTAGCGAGGCCTTCACCCCTTCGATGGTCTGCCCCCCTAGCCTCTATTAGCCGAAGCTCTTCATCGTCGACGCGGAAGGTCATCGGCTCCCAGGCAACAACCAAGGAGGTTCCCGAGGTGAAGAAGAACTCGCTATCCCTAGCCAGACTTCTGGCTGTGGTTTTCCTTGCCGCAGTGTTCGGCTGCGACGACGACAGCAACCCTACGGCTCCAGGCACGCCCCAAGCACCCAGTTTCGCCAATGGCTCGTTCCGTGTCTCCGGCGCCGGTGAGAACCGGACCTACTCGTTCAGCAACGGCCCCAATACGGTCTTCTGTACTCGCGACGCGGGTTTCGCATCGCTGTTCATTCGGCTGGCTGAGCAGGCCGGTGGTGGCGGCAACGGACCCCATGTCGATATGGACTTGTGCAATCACGCCGGCGGTGGCGATTTCGGGCCGAAAGATCCGAGGAACCCGTCCTGCGGCAGCGCCAAGACTTGGAACATCTTCTGGCATGCCGCCGACGGATCCGTTTTCGTCAACACGGCCAACGCTCCTAACTGCAATCTGCGGATCGATCAGAACGGAGCCGAGCTTAGTGGTATGTTCGAGTGCCGCGACCTAGTCGAGGATAGCGGCGGTAGCCGCACACTCGACATTCTCGAGGGCTCCTTCAACTGCACTGAGAGCGGCTGATGCGGCATCGATAAGAAGCCAGCCCCTCCGAATCTCAGGCATGCCTCCCTCAGCAAGCGGAAACCTTTGATGTGCCCGCTTGCCTTCACGGAAGGCATATGAGAACCCATAGAACACCTGCTCGTCGTTCGCTGTTGCAATGTCACCACTGCCCGCAGGACGATCTTGCCTTCGAAGATGGGGATCCCGATCGGGCACCGCCCGCCGGCGGCCTTCGGGAGAGACGAGCGCCGGACCGGCGTGGGCGCGGTAGCGGCACGCCCCAAGGCGCTCATGGAGATCCCTTTCGGCGGTCACCGTGGCCATCGCCCTCGGTGCCGCCGTCTCAGCTCTTCTTCCAGAACGGCCGCCACCAACGCGCCTTCTCGGGCAGCCCTCGCTCGTCGGCCGCCGCTTCGAGCTCTGCCGCGGGGCGCGGGATCAGAGCGATGGCGCCTTTGCGTAGACGGACGATCAGTAATTCGGTCTCGCGTAGACGAGCGTCACGATCGGTGGATAGCAGCTCGCCGAGTCGCTGCCGGCCGTCGATGCGGGTAAGGAAATCACGCTCGGACTCAGACAGGCTGGGCCAAGTGTCCTCGTCCGGCTCGGTGGCCCAGATCGGGACGAGGTACTCCAGGGCATCGATCGGTATCGCCGCCCGCCGGGCGTGCGACATCTGCTCTTCGGCCGCCTGCTCGAGCAGAAGATTCGACAGCGGTAGCTCGTGGGTGGACTTGGGTGTCGCGACCCCCTGATCGAGCACCTTCACCAAGCCCTTGAGCTCCAAGACACTGGCTTCCACCAAGAAGCGGAAGTACGACCCCCCAGTGAGCTTGTAGAGCTTGCCGACCGAGATCGTGCTGCCGAGCTTCTTGAAGATCACCGAGCCTCGCGGGCGTAGATCGTGCGGCTCTTGCGACTGAGTGCGCTTCAAATACAGATTGTCGTGCCGGAAAACCTGGCGAATGCGGATCAACTCATCGACCCAGCGCGTCCCTTCCAGCACCAAGCCGAGGGTATTGATCGGCTGTGCGAGGATCTCCTCCGCCGGCGGCTGATCAGCCTGGAAAAAGAAGACACCCCGATCCCACAAGAAGATGTCACACACCAGATCCTCGATCTGCTCCGCCAGGGTGCGCTCCACCGTCTCACGGTCGAGGATGCCTTCCTCGACCAGCACGACCCCGAGGCGCTTGCCCTCTTCCTGGCATTGCACCAGGCAACGGGTCAGGGTCGCGGCGCTCAGATGCCCTTCGAGGAGCAGGTGCTGACCGTAGAACTCGGTCGTCGAATCGGTGAGGCAGGCAACGATCTCGCCGTGCTCGAAGTAGATCCGCTTCTCGCGACTGGTGCGCCGCAGCACGAGGGCACCGGTTCGGCGATCGTTCGCTGCCCAGGTGAGCAGCTCGGCGATCGGGAACGAGGCGAGGCGACCGGAAAACTCCATACTCGCAAGATCCTAACTGTCCAGAGGAAGGGTGACAATGCTGTGGCAGCACACTATGCTTTCTCCACCATGAGCCGAAAACATCACCTCGACCCGAGTTGTCTCTCTTTCATCCTCACGCTCGTCAGCCTTTGCGTTGTCACCGCGTCGTCGATCGACGCGTCCACCCCGCCATGTCGGCCCTGTGCCGGCGTGCGGGTCGCCAGCCCACAGATGATTCTCGACGGCCTCGCCCAGGCACCGAAGCTCGAAGGCGAAGCGCGTCTCTATGTTGCCTGGACCGCCGAGCTCGACGGCAGCGCCGACCGCCAAGCCTTCGAGGCAGTTCGGTCCCGCGGCGGTACACCGTGGGTCATCGCCAACTTCAGAACACCGCAGCCGGTAACCCAAAACGCCGACCAGCTCGCCACCGAGCTCGAGGCGCTGGCCAACCTGGCGCGCGAGGCGGGCGAGCGGGCCCATTTTCAAATCGACTGGAGCGGCGACATCAGCGCCCATCCGACGGACTTTGCCTTCCTCTTGAAGCGCGCCGCAGTGGCGGTGACGGGTAGTCGTGCCGATGCTCGGGTGATCGTCGGCCCGATCGCACCCGACCCGGCGACCCTGCGCACCCTCTACGGCGAGGAGATCGCGGCCTACGCCGACGGTATCGCCCTCGAGCCCGCACCGCGCAGCACGCTCGATGCGGCAATCGCCACCGTCCGTGAGCTCGACCCCGGCAAACCCCTGGTGCTCGACGCATTGCCTTGGCCCGCCGAGGCGGCCCGAACCGTCGCCCGCGCGGCAGAGTATGCCACCGCCGGCTTTGGCGTCACTCTGTTCGATCGCAGTGCCGAGGCGACCATTCCCGCCGCAGACCTCGCGCCGCTGAAGCTCCTGGCGCGGGAGTTCCAAGGCGACCTGTCCTACGACCCGGCCACGTTGCCGCGCGGCGCCGAGAGCGCCTGGACCTTCGTCCGCGGCGAAGACTTGGGACTCCGAGTGATCGCCGAAACGCCGGCCGGTAGCGAGCAGATGGAGCTCATCTTCGACGACAACCAGCTGCGCACCCCGAGTACCGTGGACCTCTCGACCGGTGAGGAAGGCTCCGTCTTCGGCCAACGCCGCACTCAGACCGGCCTGGCTCTGCCGATCGACGAGCCCGGACCGGTAGTGCTGCTGCGCCTGGTGCGCATGAGCGCCGCCGAGTTGGAAGGGCTGGAAGAACGCCTCGAGATCGCCGACGAGCGCCAGATGCCGGTGGAGGAGATCTTGCGCCGGCTGCAGGCCTTCGAAGATGACCAGGCGCGGCGCCTGACCCACTACCAGGCACACAACATCTTGCATCTGCGTTTCCAATCGGGCGCGGCGTCGATCGAAGCCGCTTATTCCGGCGACTTCTTCTTCCGGCGCGGCGAGGGCTTCGACTGGGCCTGGGACACCTTCTACGTCGATGGCGTGGAGTGGAAAGGCAAGAAGATCCCCGAGTTGCCCTTGATCCAGCCGGAGAAGGCGGCGGTGCTGCCGCTCGAGATCAATTTTTCGAAGGAGTACAGCTATCGCCTGCGCGGCACCGACACGGTGGAGGGGCGAGACTGTTGGGTGATCGACTTCAAGCCTCTGGCGGCGACCCCGGGTCGCGGGCTATACCAGGGCACCGTTTGGGTGGATCGCACGCTCTATGCCCGAGTCAAGACCCGTGCCATCCAGCTCGGCCTCGAAGGCGACGTGATCTCCAACGAGGAGACAGTGAGCTTTCAGCCGGTCGACTCGGGCGGCCAACCGGCAGCGTGGTCACGCGAGAGCTATTTCCTCCCGATCAAGATCGTCGGCCAGCAGCTCATGTCCCTGCTCAACGCGACGCTACCGGTGGAGACCGAAACCGTGCTGTCGGAGATCCGCATCAACGGCGCCGACTTCGACACCAAGCGCGAGCAAATCCTGGCGTCGGACGTCACCATGGTGCGCGACACCGACAAGGGCATGCGCTACCTGGTGAAGGACGACGAAGGCAACCGCGTGGTGCAGGAAAGCCCCGATACGGACCGCTATTTCCTGGTCGGCGGGGTGTTCTGGGACGAGTCAGTGGATTTTCCCATTCCCCTGGCGGGCATCAACTACCTCTCCCTCGATTGGCGCAACACCGGTAATCAGCTCAACGTTTTCTTCGCCGGACCGCTGGTCACTGTCAAC
>JBCCGX010000419.1:0-8111 GCA_039029035.1 Acidobacteriota bacterium
CTTTGCTCAGGGGCTCTACCCCCAAGCGGTCTCCGCCTTCGAGAAAGCGGTCGAGACCGGCGCCGGCGCGAATGCTCACCTCCTGTGGGCCAACCTGGGGGATGCCTATCGCTGGACGCCGGACAACCAACAGCGAGCACGGGAAGCCTTTCTTCGAGCGATTCAACTTCTGGACCCCAAGCTGGACGCAACACCCGAGGACTTGACACTACGAACCCGGCGCGCGCTCTATCTGGCCAAGCGAGGCGACTGCGAGCAAGCCCGAGACAGGATCGACGCCCTCAAACACGCCTCCGACAATGATGCTGGTGCCTGGTACCGACTGGCTGTCGCCAACGAGGTTTGCAGCCAGCGCGAAGCCGCACTTGTAGCTCTCGAGCGAGCGCTGCAAGCCGGCTATGCGATCACAGACGTCAAGGCGGACCCGGAGTTACTCGAGCTGCGCCAGGACATTCGGTATCACCCTCTGATGCAGCAGCAGTCCGAGGGAGCGCGAAGCAGCCACTCACCCTAACGGGCGTCCGAATCTCCCTGACCGCCTGGGCCGACGACCATCTCCGGGTCGTCGCACCAGGTCATCAGCGCGGTCTTGTCCGAACTCTCCGCCATGATGGTGATCGTCAACCGAAACCGCCCCGACGCATCTTTGGCAATCGGCTGTTGGATTCCGGTGTCCCACATCGGAAAGGAATTTCCGAACACGATGCTCGGCTTGCAACCCTGATACTCCGGATCGAACGACTTGTCATCCTGCAGGGGTACCGCGTCACTCGATGACGTCGATGCCCGATCTTCAGTGACCCAAAACAACTTGAAGTCACCGGTCTGACTGTCGTCCGAGGTCTGACTAGTGACCGAGGTCGTGTCAAAGATAACGAAGGCAATCGTGTCTCCGACCGCGAGATCGACCGGCGCTACGACTGCCGAATGGGTTACATCCGCGAAGCCTGTTTGCAGGAAGGCTTGCCTATTGGGTTTCGGAATCGCGTTCCAATCAATGCCGAGCTCGAATCTGTAATCAGCCATGATGCTCTCCTTGTCTGCGGCGTTCTGGTCATCGGCCTCAGTGGCCACGTACCTTCCAGTTTTCGCAAGAAGCGTACCAGCGTCGAACCAGGTACTTTCGCTCATTCCGAGCCGTTTTGGGGCCACCACAGACTTCCTGGCAGTCTGTGAGGGTGTCTGAAAACACCCCGGGCTGTCTCGAGACACCTTGGGTTGCCCACGGACGACTCAGAACTCGCTCGAAGTTCAGCAGAACAGCGAAAGCAAAGGTATTCGCCGAGCTGGCACAGACCTTGCTCAAACAGCACATCGCATGCAGCGAGAGCTTCCGGAACATTCGAAAGTACAGAAAAAACCTTTTCAAGGGAGAAAGAGCATGACCGCAGCCACCACTACCCAGAGCCCGACCTTTCGTCTTTCGGACGAGGACATCGATGCGATCTCTCGCATCGCCCAGGACGAAAGCCTCGGACTCGCCTATGCGGCGAAAGAGTTCATGAAGTTGGCCAGTACCAACGTCGCGCAAGTCGTCGCCGAGAGCCTCACCCAGGCGCTGAATCATACCGAGACCGAAGCCGTAGGGCTGCAACCGGAAGATCTCCAGCCTTATGTCGAGGGTCTGAACATGAAGTGGGAATGGAACACTCCACAGGGTACTCCCGTGTCGAAGACCGCGACCGCGATCCTGCAACCCTACGACGACTCGTCGACCTCGGGAGCCATCGGCTTTCCGCAGCCCAAGTCTCTCCAAGTCGGCGTCGGGATCGAGTTCTGATCACTCGCTGAGCACCGCACACGGGCCGGCTGCGGCCGGCCCGTTGTTCAACAAAGCCCCTATTTAGAAGAAAAAAGGGGTCTATTTTGTGCCTTAGCCAACGCTCAACTTAACCTGGCTGTAGCAAGGGCCGCGATGCTATTCTGCCCCCACCATGGCCAACCCGGAACGTCTGATCCTGGTCGACGGCAGCTCGCTGATCTACCGCGTGTACTACGCCATCCCGGCGAGCTTCGCTACTTCCACCGGCCTGCCGACCAACGCCACCTACGGCTTCGCCACCATGTTCCGCAAGGTGCTGGCCGGCAAGCGGCCGGCTTGCGGCGCGGTGGTCTTCGACGCCCCCGGCAAGACCTTCCGCGACGAGAAGTACGGCGAGTACAAGGCCCAGCGGCGGCCGATGGACGAGGCCCTGCGGCAACAACTGCCGTGGATCGACCGGGTGGTGGAAGCGCATCGATTCCCCATGCTGCGGGTCCCGGGTTACGAGGCCGACGACGTCATCGGCACCCTCACGCGGCAGGGGGTCGAGGCCGGCATGGAGGTCTTCATCATCTCCGGCGACAAGGACTTCGCCCAACTGATCTCAGGTGGGGTGCGGATGGTCGACACCTTGCGCGACGTGGTATTCGACCCGGAGGTCGTCGCCAAGAAGTGGGGCGTGCCGCCGGAGCACTTCGTCGACCTCCTGGCCCTCATGGGCGACAAGATCGACAACATCCCCGGCGTGCCCGGCATCGGCCAGAAAGGAGCGGCCAAGCTGCTCGCCGACTATGGCTCTCTCGACGCGATCCTCGAGCACACCGCAGAGCTCAAGGGGCGCCAGCGCAAGACCTTGGAAGAGAACCACGAGCTGGCCCTGCTGTCCCGTGAGCTGGCGACCATCGACCAGCACGTGCCCCTCGACGAAAGCCTCGACGACCTGCGGCTCCAGCCGCCGCCCGCCGCCGATCTCAACAGCTTGTTCAAGGAGCTCGAGTTCTACTCTCTGCTGTCAGAAGAGGCCCGCGAGCAGGCCGAGAAGACTGCCAACGAGGCCGACTACGGCAGCTGCCTGACCCTGGACGACCTCGACAGCTTCCTCCGCTCGCTGCCCGCTCGCGAGCCGGTCGCGATCTACGCGGTGATCGACGCCTTCTTGCCGGTCCGCGGCCCCTTGGCCGGTCTGGCCGTCTGCCCCGAAGCCGGACGGGCCCGCTGGCTGCCGATCGCCGGGCAGGGCGGCCTCGGCAAGCCGGGCATCGAGCGGCTCAGGTCCTGGCTCGAGGATGAAGCCTGGCCCAAGGTGACCCACAACGCCAAAGCGCTGCGCATCAGCCTCCTACGCCAAGGCATCGACCCGCGGGGCATCATCGGCTCGACGCTGCTCGAATCCTTCCTGGTCGATCCGGTGAAGATCATTCCCCACCAGCTGGGTCAGATCGCGCGGGAGTATCTGCAACAAGCCCTGCCGCCGTCCAAACGGGTGGTGGGCAGCGGCCAGAAGATGACCCTCTTCTCGCGTGTCCCGGTCGCCAAGCTCGCCCCCTTCGCCTGCCAGCGCGCCGACGCGATCAACCAGGCCTGGCCGATCCTGCGCGCGCGGCTCGAAGAACTCGACCTGGTGTCGTATCTCGAAGACGTCGAGCTCCCCCTCGCCTGGCTGCTCGCCGCGATGGAGCTCGATGGTGTCGCCGTCGACCCGGAGGACCTCAGCAAACTGGGCGACGAGCTCGGCGAGCAGCTGCGCGAGATCGAGGAAACGATCTACGAGCTCGCAGGCTCGCGCTTCAACATCGGCTCACTCAAACAACTCAGCAAGGTCCTGTTCGAGGATCTCGGCCTGCCGGTGATCAAACGCACCAAGAGCGGCTACTCGACCAACGCCGAAGTGCTCACCCGACTGGCGCCGAAGTATCCCATCGCCGGCCACGTGATCGAGCAGCGCAAGCTCGCCAAGCTGATCAACACCTACACCGACGTACTGCAGCAGGCGGTCAATCCACACACCGGACGCATCCACACCACCTTCCAGCAGACGGTGAGCGCCACGGGCCGCCTGATCTCCACCGAGCCCGATCTGCAGCGCACCCCGATCCGCACGCCCGAGGGGCGGCGCATCCGGCGCAGCTTCGTGCCACGGCAGGGCTGGACGATGCTCTCCGCCGACTGGAGCCAGATCGAGCTGCGACTGCTGGCCCACTACACCCGCGACCCGCTCCTGGTGGAAGCCTTCGCCCAGGGTGAGGACATCCACCGCCGTACCGCCGGCCAGCTCTTCGACTGCCCGCCGGGCGACGTGACCCGCGAGCAGCGCGGCGTCGGCAAGCTGGTCAACTTCTCGACCATCTACGGCCAGGGCGCCACTGCCCTCGGCCATACCCTCGGTGTACCGCGCAAAACCGCCCAGAGCTACATCGACGGCTACTTCGAGGCCTACCGTGGGGTGCGCGAGTGGCTCGACCGCACCATCGAAGAAGCCCATCAAACCGGTTACGTCACCACTCTTCTCGGTCGGCGACGCGTCATCCCGGAGCTCTCTAGCAACAGCTTCATGGAGCGCCAGTACGGCGAGCGCATCGCCGCCAACACCCCCATCCAGGGCTCCGCTGCCGATCTGTGCAAGATCGCCATGCTGGCCATCGCCCGCCGCCTCGAAACGGAGACGCCGCAGGCCCGTCTCCTGCTCCAGATCCACGACGAGCTGCTGTTCGAGGCACCGCCGCACGAGGTCGAGCCCCTCAGCCGGCTGGTGCGCCAAGAGATGGAAGGGGTCCACGCCCTCGACGTCCCTCTCGTCGTCGACGTCGGCGTCGGCGACAACTGGGATGCCGCTCACTGAGGCTCGAAAAGCGTTGAGGGAGGTGCCATGACCCGTGGTATCGTTTTGTCGATCCATCGGGCCAAGCAGCAGTCGCGCATCTCGCCGCCGGGGGGCCGGCATCGAGCGCGGACACACCACGCCATCGTTTCGTTCTCCAAGAGAGGTCGTATCGAATGTCCAAGCTACAGCTCCAAGGTCCCCTGTTCAACGCCCTGCAGCAGTTTCTCCCGGAGGAGCTGCAGAATCTCGTCGGCGCCGCGGCAGATCTCACCCAGCCGGTCGACTCGGGTGAGTTCGTTGTTCTGCAAGCGTCCGAGCAAAAGCTCGAAGCGCAGAGCGATGAGATCCGGCTTTTCGATCAGCCGTTCACGGTCTCCGGCCAGGTCGCCGCCGATCTGCTGGTGCATGACCCCGGCAAGCAGGTCGCCATCCTGTCCTTCCTCGATCCACAGACCAACGAACCGGTCTTCGACGATGCCGAGTCGCTGGCAGCGCCCCCGAACCAGGTTCTGAGTGAGCTGCGGCTGCAGGTCGGAGCCGATATCGAGGGAACCTTCGAGCCGCCGAATACGGGTGTGCTGCAGCTCTCGGCCAACCTCGCTGCGGGCGGCGGCCTGGTGTATCGGCACCTGCGGCCGAGCCCGGTCGAGGGCGAGGACCAGAAGACGACGACCCGGCTGGCAGCGCTGACGAAACTCCTGGGCACCTCGCGCCCCCCGGCCCTCGTCAACCTCCGAAAAGTCGCCGATGGTGAGATCTTCGTCATCGAGTCCCTGGTCAATCTCGACTTCGGAATCACCGCGGACCTCGGTGGCGGTGCCGATCTGAGGGCGGACCTGGGCGACATCATCGATGCTTTCGAGGGCACGTCGGCGGAGCTTCAGGCCCATATCGACTACTCGCTGCAAGCATCCCTCGGCTACTCGCTCTACCAGCACATGCAACTCGCCCTCGGCCGCTTCAACGTCGAGCAGGACGATTGGGTGCGCCTGCGCATCCAGCGCCTGCGGCGCAGCGAGCTCACCCTCGGCGCCAAGCTCTCTCTGCAGGTCCAATACGACCTGGCCCAGAGGACCCTCACCTCGCTGTTCGATCGAATCCTGGAACTCGACCCCACGACCGAGCTGATGACGGCCTTGGAGCAGCTGCAGGCACTGCGGAAAGAAGGCGGCTGGGAGGCGGTACGCGACGAGCTGATTCAGAAGGCCGGCACCGAGGTCGACGAGTTCCTGCAAGACAACGTCTGGCGTCAGTGGCTCAGCGATCGCGACGAGGCGAGGATCAACGAGCTGCTGGGCGACCTGCAGGAGATCGTCACCGCCTACGACGGCTTGCCGCAGAGAATCCGCGACTTGTGGGGCTCCCTTCTGGCTTCGGCCGACCTCGGCCCGGAGTCCGAGATCGTCAGCGCCCTGCGGCAGATCGCTGCGATCGATCCCTCCAGTCCGAGCGCCTTGCTGCAAGAGGTGGTCGGGGACGACTGGACCAAAGCCCTGAAACTGCTCGAGAGCTTGACCGGCAGCTCGGTGGACGAACTGCTGGTCGGTCGTGTGCCGGAGGTCCAGAAGGCTCTGCAAACGGCCAAGGAGGCCGCCGAGACGGCTTTGCAGTTCATCGATGGGCTGCCCGAGCGGGCGATCTCCCTGATTCAGAATTTCGCTGAACGGACCGGCATCGAGGGTGTGGTCTCCTGGCTGCGGGACAACGCCCAGAGCCTCGATCAGCTGCGCAGCAAGCTGGAAGAGGAAGTCAACGAGCAGGTTCGCGGGCTGCTTTCCCGTCTCCTCGGCAAGGCCTGGGACAAGATCGACCAGGACGACTTCGAGAAACTGGGCCAGTGGCTCGATCGGATCTCGGCGATCCTGGAGGAGAAGAAGGCCTGGGAAGAGAAGATTCGCGGCATCATCAACCGTCTCGAAGGCGAGCTGGGCTTTTCCCTCAGCCTCGAGATCAGCCGCCTGAGCGAGCGCTCGGCGTTGATCGATCTCGAGTTCGACCCCACCAAGTCGGCCCTGCGGACGGTCATCAACCAGGCGCGCAAGAAAGGCAACGCCCGAGCCCTGCTGCAAGATTTGCCACCGGGGGATACGCCGGAAGAAGCCGGCTTTCGGCTGCGCGAGGCCATCTTCACCTCGCGTCGCGTCCGCACCAGCGCCATCGGCTTCTTTTTCTCCCTGTTCAACATCCAGCGCCGCCGCCAGACGGTGCGCACCGATGAAGAGACGATCCGCGTCACCCAGGAGAACGACACGATCGTTCGCCAGGGCTCCTACGCCGGAGGTGTGGTGCAAACCCTCTCCGGCAGTGGCGGCCAGGCGCTGGCGAAAGAGCGCCAGCTGGCAACCTGGCTCTCACTGGAAGCCACGGGCCACGGCAAGGCCCTGGCAGAGCCCTACCAGGAGGGCTTCGACTCGCAGGAGCTGCGGCTGACCTTCACCCGCGAAGACGAAGAGACCCTGCCCGATGAGCTTGCCGCCCTGGAGGCCCTGCTGTTCGACCTCGGACTCCTGCAAACCGACTCCTCCCGCCTGCAAGACCTGTCGACAGATCCGATCATCACCAATTTCGCCCTCGATCTGAGATTGCGCGAAAAAGCCCTCGCCGCGCTATTCTCGGCCGTCGACGAGCCCGGCTGGAACATCGACACCTTGAATGCCGGCAATCGCTGGCTCGACGAGCCCCTGATCCCCGGCCGCTTCAAGACCACAACGTTCCGCACTGGGCGCGTGCTGGCCGCCGTCCTGGCAGATCAGGGATTTCAGCAGCACTGGCTCAGCTTGGCGGATTTCCTCGCCAACGTCCCGCAAGAGAACTTGCCGGTCGAGGTCGGGGGCAAGGAGGTCAAAATTCCACGCGTCAGTGTGCAGACCGACTCAGGCAAACGCGTCTTCCAACAACGAGGGATCGGCGATCTGATCTTCTCCCGCAAGAACGGTCTCGAAGGGCTGAGCCGGGCCCAAGAGGAGTACGCCGGCCTAGCGACCGACAAGCCCGAACCCAAAGCTCTTCGCCAGCTGGCCAGGCACTTCAGCGATGCCATGGCGAGCAACGCGTTCAATCCGGGCGGGACAAGCAACGTCGTCTTCCCGCAATGGGCCAATCCACTCTTCAACCTGTGGCTGATCCTAGCCCGCATCTGTCGCGTCGCCCCGAGTGCTCTCGACGATTCAGCCGGCATGGCCGTTCTGCGCTGGAAGGCGAAAGCCGAAGACGACTGGCAAGAGCCCTTGCGCTGGCAGGCCAGCGGCGCCCTGCCGAACCATTCGGGCGCGCAGAGCATCTTCCCCTTCCCACCGCCGGGAACGGGCTTGGAAGGGGTCCCCGCGGCGGCCGCTGGGGATCAGACGGTCGCATCGAAGAATTCGGATGTCTTCCACCTGTCGCTGGACAGCGCATCAGCACAACGCATCAGCCCGTCGAATCGTGTCTTTGGCGTGGAGGCCCGGCGCAATCGAACGTTGAGCACGAAATAAAGTAGGTCCGGCCTCGCGAGCTGCTGATGCAGAGCTTGTTGCTTGGAGCAAGCTC
>JBCCGX010000420.1:0-8110 GCA_039029035.1 Acidobacteriota bacterium
CTCGTTGCGCTGAATCGCAAGGGCGAGATGCCCCGGCAGGAGGTGCTCGACTACTTCCAAGCGGTCTACGACTCCCAGATCCGTCATGTGGATGACGTCTTACGGAAGTTTTTCGCCGCGCTCGAAGCGGAAGGCCTGTTGGAGGACCTGACAGTGGTCTTGACGTCCGACCATGGCGAGGAGTTCGGCGAGCATGGCGAGCTGCTCCACAACCAGATCTACCGCGAGACACTCCACGTGCCGTTGCTGCTGGTCCATCCGAGTCTGGAAACCGGCAAGCGAATTCCTGATCTGGTGCAGAGTATCGACATCGCGCCAACCTTCTATGATATCGCCGGCATCGAGCCGCCGCAGGCGATCTCCGGCAAGAGCCTTGTCCCCTTGGCCGAAGGCGCCGTCGAGGCTCCGCGGCAGGCCTTCGCCGAGACCTGGGACGGGCAGTCTCGTGGGCTGATTCGTCAAACCGAGGGCGGGCTCCATCAATTGGTTTGGTCGACCCCGCCGAGCAAAGGGGAGTGGGCCTGGATCACCCAACGGGGGGAGATGATTTTTGACACCTTCGGGCAGGAATGGGTGGCCGAGGCAGCGAGCTTCCATGTTCCACGGCAAGTGGAGATTCTTGTCGACGGCAAGCCGGTGGACGATCCCGGCTTTGATCCAATGGTGTCGCCGGACGGGACGACTCTGCGATTGCAGCTGCCGCAAGACGATCGCAAGAAGCGAGTCACCGTGCGGGCAACGAGCTGCGAAGTACCGGCGGAACTGGGCCTCAGCGAGGATCCGCGATGCTTGTCGATTCGCCTGCGGGTGAGTGATCTATGGCGGATTCAGCTCTTCGACAACGCAAGCGATCCGTTACAAGCGAGGGATCTGAGTGGGGAGGATTCCGGCCTGAGTCGCTCGATGTTGCGGCAGCTGGGCGCGCATCGTCCGGAGCCGTTGTTCACGGCCGGTGAGCGCGAGCTCGATCCGGAGCTCGAGGCTCGGCTGCGCGCCCTCGGCTACTTGAACGACTGATCCTTCCAGGCGGCGCCTGCGTGCGGATTCTCTTCGTCTCGACCCGTCCGCCCTGGCCCTATCGCCGCGGCGATCAAGCGCGGGTGGCGGGCTGGATCAGCCAACTTGCCACTCGCCACGACGTTGCGGTCGTCTGCCAGCGTCCACCAGGTTTTCCGCCGACGCCCTTTCCGGATAGGGTTCACGGCGGGCAGGTCGCGCTGAGTGGCTGGCGGATGGGTCGGTCTCTAACCCAGGGATGGCGTTGGCCATTACAGGTCGCGATGCATTATCAGCCGGAGCTGGCGCGTCGGATCAACGAGACGGTCGAGGCCTTCCGGCCGGACGTCGCGGTGATTGTTCTCTCCCGGCTCGGTTGGCTTGTTCCGGCTTTACGCGGCGTCCCCGTCGTGCTCGATCTGGTGGACTCGCTGGCTCTCAACATGCGTCGCCGGGCGGCGCGCCAGCCACTTCTGAAGCCCTTCTGGAGACTGGAGGCGCGGCGAATCGAGCGCTGGGATCGCTACTGGATCGGCCAGGTGGCAGCGGCCTTGGCGGTGAGCGCTGAGGACCGGAAAGCCCTGATCGAAGGCTCCCCGGAGCTCGGTGAACGGATTGCCGTCGTACCGTTTGGTATCTCACTGCCGGTCTCGATGCCCACGCCGTCGGCTGACCAGCCCATCGTGCTGCTCTCTGGCAATCTGGGGTACTTTCCAACCCACGACGGCGCGTTGTGGCTGGCTCGGGAGGTCTGGCCCCGGGTTCGCCAGGCCTGCCCCCAGGCCGAGTGGTGGCTGGCCGGCTCGCGGCCGCCGCGCGATCTGCAGCGCCTGAGAAATCAGGCGGGCATACGTCTGGTGATCGATCCGGATGATCTCACCGTCATCCGGCGCCAGGTGACGGTCGCCGTCGCGCCGATGCGCTCTGGCTCTGGCACACCCATCAAGGTTCTAGAGGCGATGGCGGATGGGCTGCCCGTCGTCGCCACGCCCGAAGCCGCCGCAGGTCTCGACGGGGTCGGCCGCCAGGCGATTGCGGTGGCGGCCGAGGCGTCAGCGTTCGCCGATGCGATCGTTCGCTTGATCGAGGATGCTTCCGCCGCGCGGCGCCAGGCCGAGGCGGCCTGGACCTGGCTGCAAGCCCAGCACGATCTCAGCCACTCGACGCGGTGCTTCGAAGACGTGTTGGAAGGTGTCGTTGGGAAGGTCAGCGCCGAACGCCGACAAGGGCGGCGCTGACCGTTCGCAGCAAGGTCAGTAGGTAGAGCCGCATCGACCGCTCGCGAATGAAGTAGAGGTCATATTCGAGCTTCCGCCGATGCTCCTCGAGCTTGCGGGCGTAGGTGACGTTGACCTGGGCCCAACCTGTGATTCCGGGCGGAACGGCGGTGCGAAAAGCGTAGTAGGGGATCGCTTCGGTCAGGCGGGCAACGAACTCGGGCCGTTCCGGCCGTGGCCCGACCAGGGACATCTCCCCTTTGAGGACGTTGACTAGCTGCGGTAGCTCATCGATCCGGAAGCGGCGTAACAGCTTGCCGATGCGTGTCGTTCGAGGGTCCTCCTGGCTGGCGAACTCGGGGCCCTGGCTTTCGGCATCGCGCGACATGGTGCGTAGTTTGAACATCGTGAAGATGCGGCCGAACTGGCCTACGCGCTTCTGCGGATAGAAGACGGGCGGACCATCGGTGACGAGAACGAGGACAGCGGCGAGCAGGAAGAGTGGGGCCGAGAGCACCAACATCAGAGACGCCAGAATGATGTCGGCGATACGAGTTAGTCGGTTGAACAGGGTGTAGTGGACGGCTCCGAAGCCGGGTTGATGGAGAAAGAGAGCTGGCGTCAGGGCCTCGATCGGCAGCCGCTCCTCCAGCCAGGCCCAGATTTCGGAAGCCGCGACGACCGGAACGCCGGAGAAATGTAGCTTGGCGAGATCATCGCCCATCTCGAGGGCTTCGTCGCCGCTCGCCAAGACGACGATCGAGGCGCCGAGTCGTCGGGTTTCTTCGGGAATGCTCGACGGGTCCAGACCGGAGCCGTCGACCGGTGTCCAGGGAGCGGAAGGGCGAGCCTCGAGAGCTTCGCAGAAGTCCCGCACGCCAGTGGGATCACCGACGACCAAGGAGGCGAACTGCGGCCGACGGCGCAGGCGCCAAGTGAGAATCCAGCGGGTGATGATGAGAAAGATCACCCAACCGCTGGCGGTCAGAAGAAGCACCCCCCGGCCATAGGACCAACCGCGGTGGAAGTACGTCGCTAGAACTACAGCCGCAGACCAGGCGCCTGCGGCAACCAGCACCCGAATGATGACCTCGCGCCGTCGATGCAGAACTTCCGGCTCGTAGAGTTCGGCTGCTGCTGTCAGGATGAAGCTGGCGGCGAACATCCAGAGCAGAAGTCCGGGGCTATCCAGCAGTTGTTGCCATTTGGTCGCCCGAATCTCTGGCGGAAACCAGAGCTCGTGGGCCAGCCAGATCGCCAGCGCGAGAGCGGCCTGGTCGGAGAACGCTAGCAGGGTGCGAAGTCTGGCGGTGTGGGGAAGGTATGCGCTCATGATGGATCACGCCGGCCGTAAATCTCGACGGGAGGATCCTGGTTGAGAAGTCCGAAGGTAAGAGGGCCCGTGGCGCAACGGATGAGGAAGAGGACCGTGGTAAAAGGAGCCGTGAAACAAGGGATCCGTGGTACAGAGGAGCCGTGCAACAGAGGATCCGTGGTACAGAGGAGCCGTGGCGAGCTAGAGCGCCGTGACGCGTACGACCTCTTCGAAAGTAGTGACGCCGTCGGCGAGCTTCCTCAGGGCCGACTGGCGTAAGGTCTTCATGCCCGCGTTGACGACCTCCCGTTTGATCTTGGATGCTTCGACACCGTCGATGACCATTTCTTTGACCTTCTCGTCGATCGGCAGTATCTCGAAGATCCCACTGCGGCCCAGGTAGCCTGTCTGCCGGCACTCGAAGCAGCCTTCGCCTTCGTAGACCTTGATCCGTTTTCCGGCTGGCACCGAGAGTCGTAGAGCCTCCGCTTCGTCCTCTGTCAGGAATCGTTCTGCGCTGCAGTGCTGACAGATCTTGCGTACCAACCGCTGGGCCATGGTACCGATCAGCGTGGAGGCGATAAGGAAACTCTCGACGCCTAGATCTTCCAATCGGGAGATGGACGAGACCGAATCATTGGTATGGAGCGTCGAGAAAACCAGGTGACCGGTCAACGCGGCCTGGATGGCGTACTGAGCGGTCTCCTGATCGCGGATCTCGCCGACCATGATGATGTCGGGGTCCTGGCGCAGGATTTGCCGCAGCGCGGCAGCGTACGTGATGCCGATTTTGACGTTGATCGCGGTCTGATTGAAAGCATCATGGACCATCTCGATCGGGTCTTCGATGGTGGTGACATTCTGCTCGGTGGTTGCGATCGTCTTGAGCGCGGAGTAGAGGGTCGTGGTCTTACCCGAGCCGGTTGGGCCGGTGATCAGAATGATGCCATGGGGTCTGGCGATGAAGCCCTCGAACAAGTCCAACTCTTCGGGGTAGAAGCCGAGGCCGGTGAGGTCTTGTAGCAAGACTTCGGGGTCGAAGATGCGTAGCACGATCTTCTCGCCGAAGGCCACCGGCAGAGTCGAGACACGAAGCTCGATCTCGCGGTCTCGCCGGACGGTCTTGATCCGGCCATCTTGCGGCTTGCGCTTCTCGGCGATATCGAGTCTCGACATCGTCTTGACGCGACTGACGATGGCGCGATGGACGACCCGAGGAATGTGTTGGATCTCATGTAGAACGCCGTCGATCCGAAAGCGTACCAGGCCCTTGTCGCGTTTGGGCTCGATGTGGATATCGCTGGCGCGCGAGTCGTAAGCATGTTGCAGCATGTACTCGACCGCGTGCACGATGTGCTGGTCGCTCGACTCGATCTCAGCTTCGTTCTTCAGCTGGACGAGCTGCTCCAGGTTGCCGAGCTCGATGCCACCCCCCAGGTCGCGCTCGGCCTTCTTGACCGATTGGCGCAACCCGTAGAACTCAGTGAGAGCCTTCAGAATCTCAGGCTCGGAGGCGACGACGACGGTCAGGTCGCGCCCGGCGAGGCGCTTGAAGGAGTCAATCGATTCCAGATCGAAAGGGTTGGCGCAGGCGACCTTTAGAGTCCCGTCGACGATCTCCATCGGAATCATCCGATGACGTTTGGCGAACGGGCGGGAGATTTTGGACTCGATCAGATCCGCATCGAGCTTCAGCGTATCGATGCGGACACGCTCGAAGCCGGCATCCCTGGCGATCGCGTCGGCGATAACCTGTTCGTCGACCGGTCGGCCGCCGTTGGCTCCGTTGGGAAAACCCTGTTGCGCGATGAGCTCGTAGGCGACGGATCGCTGCTCATAGGCTTTGGGCGAGCGCAGATGCCGGGGCATTTTCAACGCCGCCGCCTTGAGCTCTCGGGCCTGCTCCGCCGTCAGGATCTTCTGGCGGACCAGCACGTTGGCGATGAGATCGGGGGTCAGATACATCGATGGCCGTTCAGGGCTTGACAGGCGGAGGGCGGACGAATGAGGTTGAGAGAGATCTTATCGAAGCCGGTCGCCGCTAGCGAGGCTTCGCTTGAGGCTGAAAAAATCTGTTGCGGTGTACGGGTCGAGTCTTCGGACAAGGAGGCGCCAAGAGAGAGCTGAAACCTCGCCGGAGAAAGACGATATGCCGGAAAACAGAGATTCTGGGAGTATTAGCCCGATAAGTTGAGATTTTCTGTTGAGCTTTCTAGCGACATCAGTAGAATTGCGGTCACTATGGTTACTATCGAGAGAGAGCTCGATCGCGTATTGACACTGTTGCGGAACAAGATTCGGGAGCGTGGCTTCACTCAGCTGGAAGTTCAAGAGGCTTTGGGCTGGGGACGCAGCTACATCAGCCAACTGCTGACCAAGCAGAAGTCGTTGCGGATCGAGCAGGTGCTGTTGATTCTCAATGTCATCGGAGTCGAGGCAAGCGACTTTTTCGATGAGCTGTACCGGTTCGCTCCGAGTCGAAGCGGAGGAGGTCACGCGGCGGGTGCACCAGGGAGCTCTCAGTGGGGCGAACTCCACGGACAGCACTCCACCGGTGGGCGGCATGACGGCGCCGGGCTGGAGAACAACTTCGAGGAGTTGCAGGCGCTGGTCCGTGGCCTGGTGGGTTTGCTGACTGACAAGGGCATCCTCGACGTCGAAGAGCTGCATGGCACTACGAAGCCGCGACAGGGGACCGGCAACGGGTCCTGAGCGCGGTGTAGCGTTCAACGCAGGGTTACGACCCAAGCGATGTGACGGGCAAAGACGGTCCTGGACCGATGTAGGCCATCGGCGAGGGAGATCTGGGTCAGGAATCGGAGATCTCAGGCGGGAACCGAAGCTCTCGCTCGGTCGGCGGAGACCCGACCGGAAAAGAGGTCACCCATCAGCGCCTTCTTCATCTTCAGCAAGCCGTCAATATTCGACTGCTCGAGGGACTCCATCTGGGAGATGAACTCGGCTCGTTCAGCGATCTCGAGCTGTTCTTCGTAGGGTGGTACGGCGACCGGATATTCCGTGATGTCAGCTTTCCTGATGTGCAGCAGGCTGGCCTTGAAGCCCTGGGCCCGCTCTTCGATTTTCCTCGTTACTTGCCTGAGCGTTTCGAAGAGCCAGACTTTGGCCACCCGATCGCGGGGCCGCACGCGATAGATGTGTTGATTGAGTACCCCGGGCGGTCCGTTCCACAGGCGTGGTCCGAAGGAGACACCTCGGACTCCCGCCCAGGCGAATAGCAATTCGCCGGTTTCGACCAAACAGCTCTCTTTCGGCGTGCCGTCGAAGTACTTGAAGTCAGCGGTGCCGTTCAAGTTCTGGATGCGGATGATGGGCAAGCCGCTCTCGGACCACTCGGATGCTCTGAAGCCGTGACCGTTGACGAAGGTGCAGAGCTCACCGATCGGTCGAGTCTCCCATCCGGGGGGGCGCCGGAGGTCGCCTTTGGGCCTCGGCGATCGCGACGAATCGGCGCCGTAACTCAGAAGGTGGTGGAGGAAGCCCCGCTTGACGACGACCGTTTGCTCCATCACACGCTGTGTCGCACCGATCGCGACATCAACGCTCGCGAGAACCTCGGCGATCTTTTGCTGGGTCGGTAAGGGTGGAATATCGAGCGGCAAGGCGGCCAGAATCTTGGTATTCAAGTTCTTCATCGTCTGGCCGACGGCGTTGTCTGTCAACCAGGTGACTGTAGGCTGCCACTGCAGGAGGTAGCTCAGAAACTCCGGCAGGACACCCTGCTTCAGTCGAGCCCGTAGGCAGCCGGTTCCGCAGACCCATCCGTCTTCTGCTGTCGAGATCAGGGCACAACGGCCGATCTTGCCCCGGCGGGCGAGGATGATGTCGCCAGCACGCAGTTGATAGCGTTGCAGCTCTTTAGCTTTCGCACCTGACACGCGAGCGATATTGGTGGTGGTTATGACGTTGCCGGCAAGGTCTCGAGGCATCACGACAGGGATACCTTCAGCGACATAGTCAGCGGCATGCAACTGGCTGCCGAAGGGTCCGGTCTGTAGACCGTGTCCGTTCTCTACCAATTCGCCCAGAGAGAATCTCTGCCAGTTGTTCGAAGTCACTCGATTCTCTCCTAGAGGACAAGCCGTCGTAGAATAAAATCTTTATAAAGCGACTTGTTGCACCTAAGGAAAGAGTTGGTCCTCTGTATTTGTTGTATTGATCTTGATTGGCGCAATGATTCTGTGCTCGTGTATTTGATCCCAAGAGAGAGCCGGCGGGCGCCAGGTAGGCAGAGCCCTTTGGCCGAACTCTACCTCACCTTTTGATCGATCAACGCATCAGCGATCAACGAAGGGCGCCAATCTGTTTGGGCAAGTCCGGATGCTTTGGCTCAGTGGCGGATCGTGCGAACTCGGCCTGAGAGAAGGTCCTGTGTCAGGCCTCGTTTGATCCTGACGAGACTCTCGAGCGTCGCCTGCTCGACGTTTACCAATTCACTGAGCTCTCGGGATCGGGCTGCGATTCCTAGCTGAATGTCGAGCGGTGGCAAAGGGACGATGTGCTCTGTGATGTCGGCCTTTCTGACGTGGAGCAAGCTGGCCTTGAACCCCTGGGCGCGCTCTTC
>JBCCGX010000421.1:0-8108 GCA_039029035.1 Acidobacteriota bacterium
CGCGGTGTTGAGCAGCTTGACGAAGCCGCTGGTCGGTGACGTCGCACTGAAGTACCAACGGTAGGTGTAGGGGCTCGTCCCGCCGGACGCGACGACGGAGAAAGTCGCCGGCGCACCGACGTCGACGTTCAGCGAGGCCGGATCGCTCACCGCGAGATCCGAGGTCGAGCCCGCCTCGACCGTCAGCTGAGCCGGCTGGGAGTAGACCTCCAAGCCGGTCGTGGCGAAAGAGCCGTCGCGCACCCGACACTTGTACCAGCCTTCGTCGGCACCGCTCGTCGGATCGACGCTGAGGGTCGTCTGGGTGGCGCCAGCGATGTTGGACGTCGAATTGAGCAGCTTGGTGAAGCCACTGGTCGGCGATGTGGCGCTGTAGTACCAACGGTAGGTGTAGGTCCCAGTGCCCCCCGAGGCAGTGACGGCGAAGGTCGCCTCACTCCCCTCGGTAACCGTCGCCGGCGCGGGTGTCGACACGGTCAACGGCGGATTGGCCGGCGCCAGCACCGTCAAGCGAGCGGCGGGTGAGAAACGTTGCCCGGCCTGGCCACTCAGATCGCGAATCCGGCAGCGGTAGAAACGATTGTTGCCGGTGTCGCCTTCACCGCCGTCGAATTGCGGATTGGGAATCGCCAGGGAGGGACCCGACACATCCTGAATGCCGTCGACACCACCGGTAGGCGTGAAACGCCAGGGGCCGTCGGCGGTTGGGCTGTCCTGCCAGCGATACTCGTAACCGCTGTTCGGATCGGGGTTGCCGCCCGCCGCCTGGATGTGCAGCGCCGCCGCCTGCCCGTGCTCGACGGTGTGGGGCCAGGGGTGCTCCGAGAAGCCGAGGGGGAAGTTGGCGCGGAACGCACCGATCTTGGCCAGCCACGTGTCCTGCAGTTCACCGTCGTGGTCGGCGAGGACCGCTTGCAGTTGGCCCTCGGACGGCGGCTTCACCGGGTCGACCTCGAAACGATCGATCATACTGGCGGCAATGAACCGTGTTCCGATCGAAGACACGATCTCCCCTCCCAGAGGCTCGATCACGTGCTCGAACTTACGGGCAAAATCTGCTGGTGGCAAGAATCGCGACGCGTGAGAGTCCGGCTCGAACCAACGCGTCTTGACGAAGGCACCGAAAACCTTATCGTTGGCGTGCGCCACCTCCCGCGCCAGGGCCCCCTGGGCCATCCAATAGTATTTGAAGCGATCGCTCTGATAGGCAAACTCCTGCGCCAAGTCTTCGTCGAGAGGCTCGAGGATCTCGTGCCCGATATGTAGGGCCGCGGTCTCGTACAACAGGCCCGCGATCCACGGGCTTTGCAAGAGATAATCCCCGTCCATGCCGCTGTTGACCGGGTTGATCCGATCGAACTCGGGATGGTTGGCCAGGGTCGTCGTTTCGGTCACCATCTGACCGCTGGCGTTACGGTATTGAAAGGTGATCGGTAGTTGGCCGCTGTCGCGAAACGAGATCATCATCGGCGTCTGGAACAGCATGATGCCGCGATAGTCCGGATTGCCGCGCTGGGCAATGGAGATCTCGCGCGCGACTTTCTCCAAGAATTGGCTCCAGGTGGCATAGCACCAATCCGTCCACAGGCCCCAGTGGGTGCTGTTCGACAGCGCCACGAACTCGACATGATCGGGCAGGGTGATCACATCCGGGACGTGGTTGAACTCGTTCCGATCAGCGGGCAGGGTGTCGATCTCGGGGTGTCCCTGGGCCGCCGCATAAGCCGCGAAACTGTCCCGGGCACTCTCGGAGAAGAGCGGAATCGCCCGCTTCGGCCCCAACAGATGCGAATAGTAAGGATCCTCGTCCCACCAGATGTCGAAGTGCTTGCGTCCGTTGCCCAGACGCATCCGGGTGGCGAAGCCATCCTGAGGAGGATCGGCGACATCGGTCTCCTTGTCGGCTCGGTACAACCCACCGAGGGTGGTTTCGTCGATCATCACGTAACCGTAGATCGGACCGACCGAAACGTCTTCGGGGCCGTCCTGATCGAAAACGATCGCCAGGTTGGTGAGCAGTTGCTCGACCGCCGACTGGTTGGTGATGTCGAGAACCCAGCCGTTGTAGGCATGTTTGGAATGGTTGTCGGTGGACAGGGGCGGGTACCTCACCCACGGCGAGCCGTCGGACTTGAGCGACCTGGGCCGCCAATCATCCGGCTGGAGGGCCAACTCATCGGGCCAGAAGAAACCGGGCAGGCGCGGAAAGCTGAAATGGCCGATGAAGGGACGCCCGGTCTCTTCGGCCGCCTGCTTCATGGCCGCGGCAACCTCCCGGACCTGCTCGATCCCCTGGCTACTGGGAGCTCCGGTTTCGGCGTCGGTCCCCCAGATCAGATAGTTCCCGACCTCGGTACCGGTGAAGATCAACGAAAAGGCCTTGGTGCGTAAAACCTTGTCATCGTAGGAACGATACGGCGCCGGTATGCGCGCATCGGTATTAAAAACCGATTGAACAAAGGCATGTTGAGCCAGCGCGGTTGGCGCTGTAGCGACGAGCAGCAGGCAAGCGCACAGTACGCTCAGCTGCAAGAGGGCTCGCGCACTGCGATGGAACGAAGATGGGGTCAAAAAGGATTGACGTAAGGATGGATGTAGATACCGACTCACTTTGTTTTCCTTTCTCATGGGGTGGATCCGAGACGGGCCGGGCTCATTCGGGCAAAGTTGGATCCGCCGGGCGCACCTCGGCGGGCTAGGCAAGAGATCGCGCCGCGCCATGCAAGCACAGCTCGACCGATCGGGCAGAGGCCCTTCGCCTACTCCCTCCGTTACAGGGTCGCCGGCCGCCGACGCGACGACCGGCCTCAACGACGGGCCTCTGCCCGTCGACTTCAGACGACTCGAGTCAAACGACGGTCGTCAGTACGACTGCAATCAAACGACGGCCGTCAAACGATCTAACGCCAGACCTCGATGCCGCCGAACGTCACTTGACCGGAGCTGCCGGCACCGACGCTCATCGCTCCGAGGCGCAGCTCGTCAACGGCGAAAGTGCCGTTGGCCAGGCCGAGGGCCTCGGCGACCAGAGCACCATCGACGGTGAGGCGCAGGCCACCGTCGCTCTGGCCGCTCGCCGCTGCCCACCAGTGGACCTCGACCCGCCGCTCGCCGACCTCCGGCAGATTGCTCCAGGGCAGGTTCTGCTGACTGCCGCCGTCGAGCTCGGCGTCGGCGCGGATCTGCAGGGTGCCGCCAGAGTTCCGCCGTACCCGGACCTGTAGATGGCCCGTGGCGTCACCCGCACGCACCCCGCGCAGCAGCGAGACGCGGTCCAAGGGCGCCAGGCTAGCGCTCGTGAGATCGACGGTGAAGCGTACTCGATGCTGCCTTTGGGGCGCGGCGAAGCTCCGGCTCAGGAAACAGTTACCGACCGCCGGATCAAGAGGCAACGTCAGCTCACCTTGAGTGACTGACGGCAGTGGCAAGCTGCCGCAGGACTCGGCCGACCAAACCGGCGCCGGCGCTTCGAAGTTGTCGGCGAAGACCGGCTGCAGCCGGGGCGGGGCGACCACCGCTTCCCCAACAAGATTGTCGAGCTGCAGGGAACCGCTCCAGCCGGGATCGCTCAAAGCACCGAAGCGCCAACCCTCGACCACTCGACGCTCGCCGTCGAGGCCGGTGAGGAGCTGAGTCATCACGCCGTCGGCCCGCAGCATGAGGCCCGCATCCCGGCTCCCGGCGGCGGTGGCCCCCCACCACTCTAGCCGCCAGTGCTGGCCCGAGGTCAGCGCGACGGCGGCGCTGCGGTGGAAACCGCCGCCGGCCGCCAGGACCTCGCCGACGATCTCCGGTCCGGCGGCACCATCGATCAACAGGATGCGAGATAGCACCTTGTCCGCCGCGTCGACCGCCACGGCGACCTCGAGCTCACCGCCTTCGCCGATAAAGAGGACCTCGTCGGGATCGATGACGACGTTCGTTCCGCCGGAGACCGGCTCGTTGCCGACATCGCGCGGGTCGGCCAGAGGCTTGAGGACACCAACCGTTCCCGGCGTCAGCTCGATCCGCAAATCGAACGGTCCGTCGATGGGATCCACACTGTTGAGGCTCACGCTGCTGCCGCCCGAAATCTCCACCGCCTCCAGCTCGGCAGGATCATCCAGAGGCATAAAAAAGGCGCCGTCGCCTTGCATCCCGGCCACCAGGAAAGCCGTTGCCCAGGTACTGCCGCTCGGCGTGGCCACTTCGAAATGAAAACTGTCCGTGCCGAGATCGAAGAACTCAGGCATAGGCTGATATCGATAGACGCCACCGAGATCGGTGAGGGCACCACGGCCGGTCGGGGTCATGGCCAGCACCGGACCCGTCGCGCCCGGCACCGCGGCCACCAGGTCCACCGACTGGAGATCGAAGGTCGGTCCTTGGCCGTCGAGGATGAAGATCTCATCCCCGGCCGCCACGGACGTCGCTGCCAGCGCCACCCAAGCTGCCAGGCAGAGGATCCGGATCCCCACGAAACCGCGAGCGGCGGCAGGAGCGAAGCATCGCAAACAAGAACAAAAGAAGGTTGATCGGCGCATGGTTGAAAACTCCTTGCTGTAAGTCGTGCCGTCGAATGGGTTGCCGTCGACGGGGCAGGGCGCACTCTCGATCTCGTCCTTCCAAAGCGAGAGGCAGGCCTGAGACTCGCCAGGCAATTTGACTGGGCAGTTTTTCTCGGTCAACCGGAATCCAAATCGGCACGATAGCATCAGCAGATGTCCGAATCGGACCGTCGAGAAGTGACGGCTCATCTCTTGGCCTGGAGCGACGGCGATGCCGAGGCACTCTCCCGGCTGATGCCTTTGGTGACGCGGGAGCTGCGCGAGGTGGCGGGTGCGTTCCTGGCCCAGGAGCGCGCCGGTCACACGCTGCAGCCCACCGCCCTGGTCAACGAGCTCTATCTGCGCCTGGTGGATCGGCGCAAGGTGCGCTGGGAGAGTCGCGCCCAATTCTTCGCCTTCGCCGCCGCCAGCATGCGCCGCATCCTGGTCGACCACGCCCGCGCCCATCGGGCTTCGAAGCGCGGCAGCGGCATCCCGAGCGTCCCGCTCGACGAAGCGATCGGCATCTCGCAGCGCCGCGAGGTCAGCCTGATCGCCCTCGACGATGCCCTCGAAGCGCTGGCCAAACGCAGCCCGCTGCAAAGCCGCATCATTGAGCTGCGATGCTTCGGCGGCCTGTCCCTCGAAGAGACTGCGAGCGTCCTCGAGATGAGCGAGCGCAGCGTCAGCCGCAACTGGACGGCCGCCCGGGCGTGGCTCTTTCGCGAGCTCGACGGCGGTTGAGCCAGGCAGGCCATGGGCTGCCGGAGACCTTGCCGGCGACGGATTCAGCCAGGCGCTGGGCGCGGATCAGCGACTTGCTGAGCGACGCGCTCGAGCAGCCGGCCGACCGCCGCGCCGACTTCCTGGCCGAGGCCTGTGGCGGCGACGAGGCGGTGCGGTCGGAAGTGGAATCGCTGCTCGCCGCCCACGCGGAGGCCGGCGACTTCGCCCCGCCGCCGTCTTCGGGCCCCGTCCGGGCCTTGGAGCACCTGACCCTGGAGCCGGCCCACCCGACCGACCCCGAGCGCGTCGGGCCCTACCACATCGATCGCCGCCTGGGGGAAGGCGGCATGGGCACCGTCTACCGCGCCACACGGGCCGATCGCGAGTTCGAAAAACAGGTCGCGGTCAAGATCATCCGCGCCGATCTCATCGACCGCGAGCGGGTCCGCCGCTTTCGCAGCGAGCGTCAGATTCTGGCGCGCCTGGAGCATCCCAACGTCGCCCGCTTGCTCGACGGCGGAACCACCGACGATGGCCGTCCCTACCTGGTGATGGAGTATGTCGAGGGGCGGCCGATCGACCGCTATTGTTCCGATGAAGCGCTGTCCCTCGACCGACGGCTGGAGCTCTTCCGCAAGATCTGCGCCGCGGTCCACGTGGCGCATCAGAATCTCGTCGTCCACCGCGACCTGAAGCCGGCCAACATCCTGGTGGGGGACGATGGCGAGCCCAAGCTGCTCGATTTCGGCATCGCCAAGCTGCTGCAACCGCAAGGCACGGCCCAAACCCTGGTGGCCACCCTGCCCGGTGCCAGCCCCATGACCCTGTCCCACGCCAGCCCTGAGCAGGTGCGGGGCCAGGCGATCACCACTGCCAGCGACGTCTACGCGCTCGGCGTCGTGCTCTTTCAGCTGTTGACCGGCCGCTTGCCCTACGCCGCGGACGCCGACCGTGGCCTGCGGCAGATGGCGGAAGCGATCTGCGACCAACCGCCAGCGCGCCCTTCCCGGGTGGCGGCGGCTGGCGACCCGCGCTGGCGCCGGCGTCTGACCGGCGACCTGGACATGATCACCCTCGCAGCCCTGCGCAAGGAGCCCCAGGAGCGCTACGCCTCGGCCGAGGCCCTGGCCAACGATCTGGAACGCTACCGCAAACACCTTCCGGTCCTGGCCCAGGGCGACACCTGGCGCTATCGCAGCAAGATGTTCATTCGTCGCAACCGCCTGGCGGTGTCCGCAACGCTGCTGATCGCAGCCCTGACCGTCGGCTTCATCGCCACCCTGCTCCTGCAGCAGCAGCAGATCCGCCAGGAGCAACGCAGCGCCCAGGAGGTCGCTCGGCTGATGGTCGACTTGTTCGACCACGCCGACCCCGATCGTGCTCTGGGCGAGCGGCTCACCGCCCGTGAGTTGCTCGAGCGCGGCACGCGCTCGATGTCGGGACGCCTGGTCGACGAGCCGGAAGTCCGAGCAACCCTGCTCGAGACCCTGGGCGAGGTGCATCGCAAGCTCGGCCTGTTGGCCGAGTCTCAACCCCTGTTGCAAGAAGCGCTGGAGGTGCGCCGACAGACCCACGGAGCGAGCCATCCGCAAGTCGGCGAAAGCTTGCGCCAGCTCGCTCTGCGCGACTACCTGGCCGGCGACTACACTGGCGCCACAGAACGCTACTTAGAAGCCCTGTCGATCCTCGCTACGCGCCCCGGTGAGCCTCTGGCTCTCACCCTGCACGGCCTGGCGCTGGCGCAGCACTCGGAGGGTGAGCTCGCGGCCGCCGCTACAACCTTCGGCCGGGCGCTGGACGTCGCCCGCACGAGCCTCGGCGTCGAGCACCCGGTGGTCGCTCGCATCTTGCGCGGCCGCGCCAATCTGGAGCAGGAGCAGGGCGAGCTGGACGATGCGCGGCAGAGCATCGAGCAGGCCCTGGCGATCTATCGCAAGGCCCACAGCGAGCGCCACCCGGACGTCGCCGGGACCCTGCGCAGCCTCGCTCTGGTCTTGGCCGAGCAGCAGGAGTTCGAACAAGCCGACACCTACTTTCACCAGGCCCTGGAACGCCAGCGCCAGCTCTACGAGGGGCCGCATCCGAACCTGGCCACCACCCTCGACAACCTGGCGAACTCGCTGGTCGAGCGCGGCCGGTTCGCCGAAGCCGAGCCCATGGCCAACGAGGCGCTCGAGATCCATCGCCAGGTCTATGGCGAAACCAACTCCCACGTCGCCCGCTCGATCAATCTCCTCGGCCTGATCCGCGGTATGGAGGGACGGACGGACGAGGCCGAGCAGCTGTTCCGGCAGGCGGTCGCCATGTGGCGCCAGTTGCGCGGCGATGACCATCACGAGATCGCCTCCGGGCTGGGCAACCTGGGCGAGCTGTTGGTGCGCACGGATCGTCTGCAAGAAGGCACCGATCTCCTCTTGGAGGCCTTGGAGATCAGTCGCGAAGTCTACGGGGCGAACCATTTGCGCGTCGCCCACCTGGCAACCCAGCTGGGGATCGCGCGCAAGAACCAGGGCGACCTGCCCGGCGCCGAGGCCCTCTACCGTCAGGCCTTGCCGGTGCTCGAAAAAGCCCTGGGGCCGCGACACGCGCGCGTCGCCGCCTTGCACCAGAACCTGGGCGTGGTGCTGCGCTACGCCGGCCGCCTGGATGAAGCCGAAGCGGCCTTCCGACAGGCCCTTCAGACCTTTCGCGAGCTCCACGGCGAGCGTCACTACCTGGTTGCCGTCACGCTGAAGAATCTCGCCACCGTGCAACAGAGCCAGGGTCGCCTCGCCGAGGCCGAGGCCTCCGTCCGCCAGGCCCTGGCGATCTACGCCGAGGTCTTCCCCGAGGACCACCCCTGGGTCGCTCGGGCGC
>JBCCGX010000422.1:0-8100 GCA_039029035.1 Acidobacteriota bacterium
AGCACCCCGACGGTGGTCACCACCTGGCCGCTATGCCGCTGGGCGTGCTCGGCGGCATGGAAGAGGAGGCCGAACATCGTCGCCGGGAGCTTGGCCGCGCCGACCTCGCGCGGGCTCTGCAGGTCATTCGCCTGCAGAGCTCGCAGAACCTGCTGGCAGCGATCGAAGGTTTGATCGATGACTTGCAACAAGTCCTCGGCGCCGAGCTCGGCGCTCCCCGCCCGCTCGAGCTCCAGCCAGGCGCGTTGACGCTCGTCGAGCGCTTGGCCGTGGGCATAAGTGAAGAGGCGATCGGTGGAGCCGGCGATGTGGATCAGGTGCCAGCCGACACTGGCCACGCCGCCGGGCTTCTGCCACAGGGCACCTTGCGGCAGCTTCGGCATCACTTCCCGCAACTCCTCCTGGGCGTGCACGAGACCGTGTGCGACCGGCATCAGCCAGGGCGAGATGCCCTCGATCGGGCCACGAAAAAAGGCTTGGGGCATGGCTCGATCCCTTCAGCGTGAGGCCGTTTCCGCTGCCTTCGCCGGCGCTTCGCCGAGGGCGAACAAATGCTGCGCCCCACGCACGAAAAGCAGGCCGTCGGAGATTGCCGGGGTGGTCATGACCACTTCGTCGAGCTCGTTGGTCTCGAGGACGTCGAAGACTTTGCCGGCGCGGACGACGGTGGTGACGCCTTCCTCGCTGGTGAAGTAGAGGCGGCCGTCGGCGGCGACGGGGGAGGCGCTGTAGCTGCCCGCCTTGCCGACCCGCTCGCGGTAGAACAGCTCGCCGGTGGCGGCGTCGTGGGCGGTCATGCGGCCGTTGTTGTGCAGCATGTAGAGGATGCCGCGGTAGACGATCGGCGTCGGGATGTAGGTGCCGCCACGGGCCACACTCCACAGGATGTGGTCACTGCTGGTCTCGCCCTCGGGCAGGGTGAGGTCGCCGCGACCGCCGGGGCGGATGGCGTAGATCGGGCGCACCGGCGGGTAGCCGCCGGTGACGTAGGCGACACCGTCCGCCACCACGGGTGAGCCGACGGTGACTTCCGAGTTCGGGGTCAGACGCCACAGCTCCTCGCCGCTCTTGGCGTGGTAGCCGCGGACGATGGTGCCGTTGGTGACGATCTCGTCGACGCCGTTCTCACCGGCACCCGGCAGAACGACCGGACTGCCCCAGGTAGGGATCTCGTCGCGCATCGTCTTCCACACCTCGCGCCCGGTGGCCAGGTCGTAGGCGGCGATGTAAGAGCCCTTGTCGACATCGATCTGGGTGATCACTGTGTTTTCGTGCAGGATCGGCGAGCTCGAGAAGCCCCATTCGTAGGTCGAGTCGTAGAACCAGCCACTGTCGAGCACACCTTGCTCCTTTTGCCACAGGAGGTCGCCTTCCAGGTCGTAGCAGAACAGGCCCTCGGAACCGAAGTGCACCACCAGGTAGCGTCCGTCGGTGACCGGGGTCGGGTTGGCGTGGGTCGATTTCAGGTGACGCTTGGATTTGGGCGAACCCTCGATGGCGGTGTGCTCCCACAGTGGGTCGCCGGTCTTCTTGTCGTAGGCGTAGACTCGCCACGAGTGCTTGGAGTCGTCGTCCACCGAGTCGACGTCACCGTAGAGACCGGTGCGCAGGCTCTCGTCGCCGCCGTTGGAGACGGCGGAGGTGACGAAGACTCGGTTACCCCAGACGATCGGGCTGGAGTGGGCCAGGCCAGGGACCCGCACCCGCCAGCGCACGTTCTCACCCGACTCGGCGCTCCAGGTCGAAGGGGCTCCCTGGCCGTCACCGATACCGCGGGCGCCGGTGCCGCGGAAGCGCGCCCAGTTGATCGGCGCGGTCCGCTCGGCTTTGGGCAGCGGCGGCAGCTCGTCTGACGTCTCGGCCACCGCCGGTGCGTCCGCATCGAAGCGCGGAAAATAGAGCTCCTGACCGCCCTGCCGGAGTAGAAAGCCTTCGATCAGGCCGCCGCGACCGCGGAAGCCGAGCTCGATGCCGGGGACGTCGCGTGCGGCAAAGGCGTTGTCGCCGGTCGCTTTCAGCACCAGAGCTTGCTGGCCGGCGGCCTGTAGCTTGAGCAATTCGCCGTCGAGGAAGACTTTGGCCTGCATGCCGATATCGTCGTTCCTGTAATCGCCGACATAGGTGGCGAGTTGTTCGGCCGAGACTTCGATCTCGGGCTCCGGCGCTTCCGCCGGGGCCTTGCCTTCGAGATAAGCGATGATCTCTTCGTGGCCCGACTCCCGCGCCGCGGTGAGTGAGTCGAGCAGCGACTTGGGCTCGATCTCGCCCTTTTCGACCGCTGCCTTGACCAGCTCCAAGTCGCCGCCCCGGATGCCGAAGCCGAGGGCGCTGTCGGCACCCTCGGCACCCTTTTCGAGTAGCACCAGGGCGATCTTCTTGTGTGGCGCCGACTCGGCGCTCTTGAACAGCGACCAAGTGAGGGGCGTTGCTTGATAGAAGGTGTCGGTGACGTTGATCTCGGCGCCCTTCTCGAGCAGCAGCGTGACAATCTCCAGGTTACCCTTGTCGGCGGCGTAGAACAGCGCCGTAGCACCGTAGCGGTTCTTCGAATCGACGTCGACGCCTTCCGCCAGGAGCTTACGGACCGTTTCGATATCTTGGTGCTGGGCTGCTTCGATCAGCTGCTCGCCCTTGTCGGCGAGAGCAACGGGGGCGACGAGGAGCCACCCGGCAAGACTGAGGAGGGCGAGGCAGGTTTTGGTCTTTGCGGACATGGTGTGGGCTCCGATAGGGCAGTTCAGAGAGTTCTGTCAGGTTGAACCAGCGTCTGGATGTCTCGACGTCGGGGTGTATCACACATTGCGGACGATGCGCCCATCCGCCGCCACCTTGCCCGGCAGCTCGAGGCCGCTGGCCAGTTCCATGACCTGCTCGAAAATCTGTGCCCGTTCCCGACGCAGTCGGCGGATCGAGGCTTCGGAACGGGCTCGAGTGAGGCGGATGCGGATGGCGCGGGCCGTCGCACGGACGAGGCGGAGATAGATCAAGGCCACGGCGCCACCGACGGCGCTCAGGACGAAGGCGAGGATGCCGCTGGCCAGGGGCGCCTCGGGGATCGTCGGGTAGGCCTGGTGGACTAGGCTCTGGCCCCAGCCGACCAGCAGAGCGGCGGCGAGCCAGGTCAGGGGGAAGGCGATCGCGCCGACCAGCATCTTGAACGAGGCCTCGTCTTTATAGGCGGCGGTGGTGAGCTTTGACAAGGCGAGAATCAGCAGGGCTGTGGGTAGATTGACCACGACGCCGATCAGTACCAGGGAAGGCAATAGCAAGTAGACGACGATGGCCTGCAACAGCAGAATCGCCGGTTGGCGCAGCGAGCCCAGGTGCAGGCTGCGATCGAGCTCATGGTCTTCGAGGTGCAAGGTGCCGAGGTCTTCGTCGTAGTTGCCAATACGTTCGATCAGCGTCCGGGTTTCTTGGGGGTGCGTTGCCAGGCGTGCGTTGTAGCCTTTCCAGAACCGGGCGAAGCCGAGCACCCGTTCTTCGATGTCCGGCTTGTCCAGAGCCGCGCCGGCGCGCGCGGCACGTTCGGCTCGCACCAATTTACGCGCTCGGTGCATGGTGTGGTGCAGCTGCCAACTCGCCGTGCCGTAGACCGTCTCGTGTAGGACCTGATCGAGCCGGTCGGTGAGGCGCTGATACTGCTCGCGCTTGGCTTCCTTCGGCGCGTCCGCCTGGGGTGGCTGCGCCAGGTCGGCAGGCAGCTCGAGGGGAGGGTGGAAGGCGACCAGAGCGTTCGAGCCGAAGAGGCCTTTCTCGTTATAGTGCAGGCCGACGGGCAGGATCACCGGCGGCGGCTCACCCTCGGGAGTGAGCTCGCAGGCGCGATAAAAGAGACTTGCAGCGCCCGCCTTGAGCTCCTGTACGTCGGGGTGGTCGTGGCTTTGGCCTTCGGGAAAGAGCGCCGCGTAGGAGCCTTGTGCCACGGCCTGGGCCAGGGCGTCGAGGCTGCGGCGGTTGGCCGCCCGGCGATCCGCTTCGCTGGCGCCTTGCTTGGCGTCGCGCCGGCGGTAGATCGGCACGGTGCCGACGGCCCGCATCATCCGGCCGAGGATGGGGAATTTGAACAGGCCGTGGCGTGCACCGAAGACGATGTGGCCCGGGAAGTGGGTCTGGATCAAGCCTGGATCGACCAGCGCGTTGGGGTGCCAGGCAACGATCAGGCCGCCACCCCGCTGCGGCACGTGGCGCAGGCCGGTCACCCGAACCTGACGGAAGAAGATCCGGATCACGATGCGGAGGAAAGCGACAATCAGCTGGTAGGCCCGGGGCAAGGGTTTCATGATCGTGCCCCTATTATCGCCGGCTTTCAGCGTCCGGTGTCGGTATTCCAATCTTCACCGGCTGGAGCCGGTGTGTTGCGTTCTTCACCTTCCGGTGACTGTGTTGCACTCTTCACCGTCCCGTGAAGCTTGGCGGCCTCTTCTCCATAAAGGCGGTCATCGCTTCGACCAGGTCTTGCGAGTGGAGGAAGGACGAGTTCCATTGGGCGACGAACTCGAGGCCTTCGTCGATGGTGTGCTCCTCGGAGTATTGCAGCACGCGCTTGGTGCCCTGCACCGCCAGAGGTGAGTTGGCGGCGATCTCTTCGGCCATAGCGCGGGCGCCGGCGAGCAGGCTCTCGGGGTCGTCGAAGACCTCGTTCACCAGGCCGCATTGCAACGCCCGATCGGCGGCGATCCGCTTACCGGTGTAGGCCATCTCCCGCGCCATCCCTTTGCCGACGATGGCGCTGATGCGCTGCAGGGTTCCGATGTCGGCCACCAGGGCGATTTTCGTCTCGTGGATCGAGAACGTCGCGTCCGCCGTGGCGAGGCGAATGTCGCAGGCCGTGGTGAGGTCCACGCCGCCGCCGATGCAGTGGCCGTGCACCGCTGCGATGACCGGTTTGCGGCAGCGTTCGGCGGCGCTGATGCTGGCCTGCCAGTCGCGGATCAGGTCGTAGAGCCGGGTGTTAGCGGTCACCGGGCTCTTGGCCGCGTCGGGATCGGGTCGCAGCACGTCTTGCGCCGCCACTTTCAGGTCCAGCCCAGCGGTGAAGTGCGGCCCCTCGGCCCGCAGGATGGCGACGCGGATCGCCTCGTCGCGGTCGACTTCTTCGAACGCCGCGCGGAGCTCGTCGAAGAAGATCGGCGCCATGGCGTTGAGCTTCTCGGGACGGTCGAGAACGACTTCGGCGACATGGCCGGTGGTTTCGAGACGGATGACGGTGAGTTCACGCATGGTTGGGCTCGCAGAGGTGGAAAGGTTGGCGCATGGTATCAACACCAACCGGGAGCCATCGCTTGGTAGACGGCGGGAGCCGGTTCAGCGGTCGGCCTTGTCCGAGTACTCTTGCAGCAACTGCTGAAACTCTTCGTCGAAGCGAAGTGCACCGAAACTCGGCGCGCGAAACCAAACCGCTCGCAGACCAAGGCGCAGAGCTTTCTCGGCGTAGTGCCGAGCGGAGGATAGGCGACCGGATTGGGCATTGACTTGCGCTGCTTGATAGAGCACTTGCGGGTCATTTGGAAACAGGATCACGGTCTCCTCGGTGAGCTCGATCGCTGGCTCGATGGCGCCGACCAAGGCCAGGCATTGAGCTTTCATCATGCTGCCCTGGCCACCGAGCTGTACCGAGTCGGCATCAAAAAGAAGGAGGAGACGGCGATACTCGTAGTTGGCCTCGGGTTTTCGGTCGACGGCTTCCAACGCCAGTGCGCGGTTGAAGATCGTCAGTTGATGCTCTGGGTTGAGGTCGAGGGCTCGGTCGTAGCTGTCGAGGGCTCCGCTAAAGTCTCCAAGGACATAGCGTACCCAGCCGAGGGTCGAGAAGGCCCATCGATTCGGATTGAACTTCGCTAGCTCGTCGAGGATCGCCTCGGCAGACTCAGCCGAACCGTGCAGGATTTCGAGTTGCGCCAGCGTGGCCAGCCCCGGTTTGTTGCTCGGATTGCTGGTGAGGAGATCGGTGAGCCGCTGGCGGGCGCCGGAAATGTTTCCGGAGCGCCGCTCCAGATGCGCCAGGGCCAGGATGTTGCGCCAGGAGGGCTCGCTTTCGACGATTTGCTGAGAGATCGAGATCGCTTCCTCGAATCGGCCACGCTTGGCAAGCAACCTAGCCTCGAAGCGCCGCAACCGGATTTCGCCAGGAACCAGCGCGCGGAGACGATTTAGCACTGCTTCCGCGTCGTCCAACCGGTCTTCATCGAGATGTATCAGTAAGCGCTCAACGAGCGGGGCCGGATCGCCTGGCGCCAGCTTCTCGGCTTGGTTGACGAAGCCCAGAGCACGCTCGAACAGCTTCTGGGTGCGCGCGATCGAGGCGGCAAGGAGGTATCCGGCGAGAAAGTCTGGCGAGGATTCGAGGCTTACGGCCAGCTGATCGAGGTCGGTTTGGTCGTGGAGCTCGCCGTCGACGGCGCGTTTCTTGATCTCGAGGAAGACGTCGTAGTCCTCGGAACGAAAGTCTAGCTCTGGGGTCCCAGGGCGTGGCGAGTACTGCGGGTAGAGGCTGCGAGCGAATCGACTCACAGCCCGGGCCTGACCGAGCGCATCCTCGGTGTGGGGTAGTACTGGAAAAGACTCGACCTCCAACACGCCACCATCGATCGCCTGTCGCTTGAGGGACACCAGGCATTCGGCCGGCTTGCAGTCGATCCGGGTTTCGAGGATCTCGTCGGCAGCCACCGCCCGTGCCTGGGTCGCGGCGCTGCCGACGATGTCGACGATGACTGAAGGGTCGATCGGCTCCAAGGCTTGTAGGCTCGCCAGAGCACCCACCGTTGCGACGGATGTGGCAAAGGCGATGCGGTCGTAGGTCTCGGTCGCCGGCGTCACGATCGGAGGAAGGACGAGCACTCGCAGGGTTGGCGGAGGTATCGGACGCCGATCGAGAAAACGGTTGATCGGGAGTGTTGCGATCAGGATCGCAGCGATCAGAGCGGCGGTCGCGGCAGCGAGGATTGCGAGGCTGAGGGGTCGCCAGACCACGCCAGCTCGACGCTCCGACTGCGGCTCGGCCGAAGCGGCCGACGTCGTTGGCTCGTCGGCCCTCGGCGTTGTCGGTTCGGCGGCCTTGGGCCGCGTCGGTTCGGCGGTCTTGGGCCGCACCGCCCGCAGCGTTTCGGACAGCTCGGTGGCCGAAGCGGTCGGCGCGTGGGTCGGGCCGGCGGTCCAGGTCGAACCGTCCGACGACGGTCGCGAAGCGCCGAGGTGGCTCAGAGCGTCCGACGATTCGAGGGCCTGCAACGTAGAGGTGACCTCGCCGGCGGTCTGCGGCCGCTCGTCGGGATCTTTGCGCAGCAGACTGTCGATCAGCTCGTTCAGCTCGTCCGGCAGGTCCGGTCGCAGGACTCGGGGTGAGGGGGGGTGATCGGCCAGCACGCCGAGCAGGCTCTGCATCTTCTTTCGCCGCTTGAAGGGCGAATGGCCGGTGAACATCTCGTACAGCAGGACGCCGAAGGAGAAGAGATCGGAGCGTGTATCGACCTCTTCGCCGGCTGCCTGTTCGGGCGACATGGTAGAAAAAGTGCCGAGCACGGCGCCGTCTTCGGTCAGGGTTTCCTCGTCGTCCTCTTCGAACATCCGCTTGGCCAGGCCGAAGTCGAGGATCTTGGCCTGACCCTGTGGTGTGAGCATCACGTTGGCCGATTTGAGGTCACGATGCACAAAGCCCTTGGCATGGGCTTCGGTCAGGCCTTCGGCGATCTGGATCGCGGCGCGCAGAGCCTGCGGTGCGGTGAGCTCGGCCGCGGTGAGAAGGCTCGCCACGGTCTGCCCCTCGACGTACTCCATGACGATGCTGTCGCCGGAATCGTCGAAGACGACGTCATGGACCTGGGCGATCGCCGGATGGTTGAGCTTGGCCGCGGCGCGCGCTTCGCGGCGGAAGCGCTCGCGATAGCTCTCGCGATCCCGGCCCTTACGGCGGATGCGTTTGATCGCGACCTGGCGGTCGAGACGGTCGTCGTGGGCCAGGTACACCTCGCCCATGCCACCTCTCCCTAGTTTTCTCAGGAGCCGATAGACACCCACGTATTCGGTGTCCGAGCCCCGATGATCCTGCACGTCGGTCAAAAGCGACCTCCCGAACTGAGGGAAGCAGACTCGGAATCGAAA
>JBCCGX010000423.1:0-8058 GCA_039029035.1 Acidobacteriota bacterium
CTATCTGGCGTCGTCCGACCCCTTGCCGCACAAGTCGGGCGATCTGTTCTACATCCGCCTCGACTCGTGGAATCCGGCTGGCGCCTTCAGCCGCGACCATCCCGAGCGCCCCCCCAACCAGGTCACGTACCGGGATGCCCTCGCCTTGGTGCAGAGCGACATTCCGACCCATACGACCGCCGCCTTCCATTCCGATCTCTTCGTCTACCCCGAAGATCTGACCCAGCGGCCGTTCGAGACGTCGGTCCGCCTGTGCCACAGCGGCTTTTTTCCAATGTTCGATCTCCCCTTCGCCTACGGTGGCCCGTGGGACGCCCGCGCGGACGAGGGCCCCGAGCCGATGGTGGTCCTCGACCACGCGACCAATCAGCGCCTGTTCGGTGGCGAGAACTCGGTCGGCCGCAAAGTTCGCCTGGCGCAGACCTATTTCACCGTCAGCGGGGTGCTGGAGCCCTGGCGACCGGTGCTCAAGTACTACGACGTCAACAACGACGCCAACTCCGCTCCGGAAGCCCTCTACATCCCCTTTCTGCACGTGCGCGACATGGAGATCCGCACCGACGGCAACGACATGGGCTGGAAGGATGGCGAGGGTGAGGGCTTTGCCGGCTTCCTGAACTCCGAGACCGTTTGGATTCAGTTGTGGGCCGAGCTCGAGACCGACGAGCAGAAGGCGCGTTACCAAACCTACCTCGACGCCTACACCGATGAGCAGCGAGCTCTCGGTCGCTTCGGCCGGCCGAACAACAACTGGATCCAGCCGATGCGCGAGTGGCACGAAGAAGAAGGCGTTGTGCCGCCCGAATCGAAGAGCATGATGGTCATCGCCCTACTCTTCCTGGCAGTGTGCTCGATCAATCTGATCGGCCTGCTGCTGGGCAAATTCCTTGCTCGAGCACCGGAGGTCGGCGTGCGCCGCGCTCTTGGCGCCAGTCGGCGAGCGATCTTCCTGCAGCATGTCGTCGAATGCCAACTGCTGGCGGTTCTCGGAGGTCTGCTCGGGCTCCTTGTTTCGGTCGGGGCCCTGGAAGTCGTCGGCAAGATGCTGCTCGACGATCTGATCCTGCGTCTCGACCTCAACATGGTCGGGATCGCCTTCCTGCTCGCCGTCGTTTCCGGCCTTGTCGCCGGTGTCTATCCGGCCTGGCGGATCTGTTCGGTCGCCCCGGCGATCCATCTCAAGACCCAGTAGCTGCCGACCCCTGGCGTCACTGCCGACCTCTTGTTGCACTCCCGACCCTTGTCGCAAGGAATCAACGGCCCCCGAAAAGTCCATCGAACGAAAGGTACGAGCCATGGAACTGGGACCCATCTTTCGCGCGCTCTTTCACAACCGCACTCGCTTCGTCCTGATCTCGCTCGAAGTCGCGCTGACCCTGGCGATCGTGGTCAATTGCGTCAACCTGATCCTAGATCTCCAGCGCACCATGAACCGGCCCTCGGGAATGGACGAAGAGAACCTTGTGGTGCTGACGCTGAGGCCCCACGGAACGGCCTTTGTCGACGATGACTACGCCAAATCCGTCCGCGAGGACGACCTGCGCCTCGTGCAATCGCTGCCCGGCGTGGTGGCGGCCAGCTTCGTGCAATCCGTACCTCTCTCTGGCAGTGGCAGCGCCACCGGTCGCAAGGCCATGGACAGTGAGCTCGACTCCGTCACGGCACCTTACTTCGAGGTCAGTCAACAGGCGGTCGAAACCTTCGGTGCCGAGATCGTGGCGGGTCGCGACTTCACCGCGGAAGACTTCCGTACCGATCCGAACCAGAGCAATGTCATTGTGTCGCAGAAAATGGCCGATCTGTTCTTCCCCGAGGGTGATGCGCTCGGCCAGCAGATCACCAACAACAGAGGTACCGCGGTGCATCGCATCATCGGCATCACCAGTGACATGCTCAACTCCTGGCCCGATTCCCCCGTCGCCGACCGGGTGGTCTTGTTTCCCGTGATACCCGACCGCAAGGAGTACTACTACATCGTGGCTCGCGCTCGGCCCGGCACCGCGGACGAGCTCTACCTTCGGGTCGAAGAAGCCCTGATCGCGTCCAACAGCGAACGCCAGGTCGAGGTCCAGCACCTCGCCGAGGTACGGGCGGAGAGCTTTCGCCAGAGCCGAGTCACGATTCAGCTGCTGACCGGCGTGATGGCCCTTCTGGTACTCGTCACCGCTTTGGGGATCGTCGGCCTGACATCGTTCTCGGTCACCCAGCGCACCCGCCAGATCGGCGTCCGACGCGCCCTCGGCGCCACCCGCGGCGCCATCCTGCGCTACTTCCTGACCGAGAACTGGATCATCACCACCCTCGGTATCGGTGTGGGTATCGGACTCGCTTACTTATTGTCGTACGGACTGATGCACTATGCCGACGGCGCCGAGTTGGGCTTCGATCTCATCGCCTCGGGGGCCATCGTCCTGTGGGTCGTCGGCCTGCTGGCCGCTCTCATGCCGGCTCTACGCGGGACTCGGGTCGCGCCGGTGGTCGCGACGCGCTCGGTTTGACGGCCTTCAGCCAGAGCCAGGCTCCGGCAGAGCCAAGCTCCGGCTGAAAGGCTGTTCAGAGCTGCGAACTGCAAGGCGTCTCAGAGCTGCGACCTAGAAGATCGCTACGCCAATGCAGTCTTCGTAGTTGACGTGCGCCTCCCCACCGTTCAGGAAGCAATCGGCCGCAGATTCGGTGACGAAGGCACCGTTCTCGTAGATGCAGCAGACCTCCGTATCGCAATCGACGGGGTTGAAGCCACCATCCTCGTAGGCGGGGCAGGTACCACAATCGCAGTAGGCGCTGTCCTTCGTCTCGGTGCCGACCGAGCAGAAGTTTTCGGCGGTCGCACAGTATCCCACCTCGCCGGTCGTCTCCTGGCAGAAGGTGCTACACACGAAGGTGTCCGGGTGCCCGATGCCACCGGCGTGGGTGTGGCATTTGTTCTTCTCCGGATTCGTCTCGACCAGAAGATCATCGCTCAGGCAGGCCTCACCAAAGAACGCGCCGGTCTTGTTGGAGCACACATCGCCGTTCTGGTCGTGGTATTCGTAGTGGCAGCCAGGGGTTTGTGGGACAACACCATCGGAGTCGTCCCAGATCTGGGTGTCGCACTCCGTCGGCGTCGGGAAGGGTATTTCACCGTCCCAGCCCGGGATCGGATCGCCCAGCTCGTCGACCGGTGGGTCGCTGCTCTTGTACGGCCCGAGGCCCATGGCAATCATCGCGGTGACATAGTTTCTGAGCTCTTCAGCCGTTGGCGGCTCACAGGGATCGATTTCCACTGGAATCCCGAGCTCGCCGCTCTCACCGGCGACCTCCTGCCAGGAAGCGCTGTCGTGGGCCAGCGCAGTGGCGGCGAGGGTGAGTACTGCGAGCCCGAAGGCCAACAGGGTGAGGGACCGGGTTGATAAACGTCGCATGATGTACTCCTTGAGCGTGCGTTGCATGGTTCGTCTCCGGCAAGGAGGACGCTTGGCAACAGGCCAGCCTCCGGACAAGGCTCCGCCCAGGTCGTCCACAGTCGGCACGGCAACCCGCAGCTCATGGCTGCCGACGCCGACCACGGCCGCCGAGACGGCAGCCTTGCAGCGACAAGACACTTTGCTAGAGACGAATGGTCGGAGTAATCCTACTGGCCGATTGCCGCAACGCCTAGAGCCGATGTGTCTCGCCACAACATGACGAGAGCGCTGCGTCAGGTCGCCGGATCACCTAGAAAGTCACGCCACTCGCCCATTTCCATGCGGTACTCAAGCTCCTCGCTCTCTTCGTAGCCTCTCTCCTCGGCCTGTGCCAGGGCACCGCGCATCAGCTCCTCGCCAACGCCCTGCTCACCCAGCTGCCACAGGCAGTAACCGCGGTTCCATCCGCTGCTAATCTGGGCGAAGTTAGGAACGCGCAGCACCTGTTCGAAGGCTTCGCCGGCTTCCTCAAGTAGCGGCAGGGCCTCCTTGCAGCGACCGACACCAGCCAGCGCTCGGCCGAGATAAAATACCGGCATGGCCAGGTCGTAGGATCCCGGCAACACCCGCTTCCGGCTGACTCGCACCGCTCGCTCATAGGCCGCCACAGCCTCCTGACGTCGACCTAGGCGCCAATGCGCCAACCCGAGGCCCGACTCGATCACCGCTTCGGTCAAGTGGTCTTCGCCAAACACTTTCTGCTGCATGGCCCTGGCCTGGCGATAGAGCGCGACGGCTTCCTCGAGCTCGAAACTCTTGACCCGCACGCCGGCAAGGGTGACCAGGGTCCACACCATCTGCTCGTGGGCCTCACCGTAGAGAGTTCGTTGATCCGCCAGGAGGTGCTCCAGACTGGCAAGCTCGGACTGCGCGGGGCTGTCCGACATATCGACGACTGCCGAAAGCAAACGACGCGCATCGAAGACTTCGGGGTGGAGGCGGCCGTGCGCCGCTGTCAGCAAGTCGATCGAGCGGCGGACCAGTTCGCCAGCACGGTCGACCTCCCCGCGGTAGAGCATCACCGAGCCGAGATCACTCAGTGCGATTCCGGCCAGGGCCGGATGGCCTTCGGGGTCGGGCTCCAACCATGACAGCGCCTCCTCCAGGGCCGTCTGAGCGGCCGCCAGGTCACCGAGGCTGCCCCGCGCGCGACCCACCAGGACCAACGCTTCGGCCAGCGGTAGCGGCTGAGCGACAGGCCGCAGCAGCTCGACCGCTGCTTCTGCGTGCTGCGCCGCGGCCTGGAAGTCGGAACCACTCCACTCGAGACGCGCCAGGAGCCGATGACTCTCAGCCAGCGGCTCGGCCTGCGCCAGGTCGCGGCGCAGCGCCAGCGCCGTCTCGAGAAACGAGCGCGCCTCGGCCAACAGCGAGAGTTCCAGGTAAGCCTTGCCGATGGCCGCGGCGAGCGCGGCGCGGGTGGCCGGCGGCTGATTCTGCTCCTCGGCCCACTCCGCTGCGCCACGATCCAGCAGTTGGCGAGCGGTCAGCTCTCGTCCTTGGTGCACGGCGGGCTCGGCACCCTCGAACAGACCACCGAGAAAACGCACGACTTGTTGGGCTGTCGCGGCCTCGGCGGCCGTTCGGGCTTGCTCGCTCTGTAGCCGGCGAGCTGCCAGCACCATGCTGCCGGCGAACCCTAACAGTAGAACGAGAAGCAGAACAATCATCGAGACAGCGAGGCGATGGCGCCCGACGAAGCGCCTCGCGATATACGCAGTACTCGGTCCGCGAGCGACGATCGGCAGACCTTGGCGAAACCGTTCGACGTCCTCTTGCAGGGCTTGGGCCGAACCGTAGCGGCGCTGTGGATCGACCTCCAGGGCCGTTAGAACGATCAGATCCAGGTCACCGCGCAGCGACCGGGAAGACACCGCACCGGCGCCTGCTTCGGACTCCACCGCGCTCGGCGGCCGGATCATCGTCCGCCCGTCGGCCAGGCGTTGGCCCACGTCCCCCCAGCCCTCGGCCAGCTCGTAGGGCAGGCTGCCGGTCAACAGCTCAAAGAGAACCAGCCCCAATGAGTAGACGTCGCTCGCGGTGGTGACCGCTTCCCCACGTAGCTGCTCCGGGCTGGCGTATTGGGGCGTCATGGGCTGCTGGTCCGACCGGGTCAAGCGCCCCTCTTCGGCCTCGCCTCCGGACAGCACTCGGGCGATGCCGAAATCCAACAACTTCGGCTCGGAGGCAGCCGTGACGAGTAGATTGCCAGGCTTCAAGTCGCGGTGGACCACCAGCTTTCGGTGGGCGAAGGCCACCGCACCACAGATCTGGCTGAACAACGACAGGCGCTGGTCGAGGGAAGGCTGCGATTGCCTGCGCCATTCGCTCAAGCGAGCCCCATCGACCCACTCGAGAACAATGTAGGGCACGCCGCTGTCCGTCGTTCCAGCATCGTAGAGTCGAGCGATGTGCGGATGCTCGAGCTGGCCCAGAATGCGGCATTCGCGCTGGAACCGGGCCACGGCTCGGCGGGTCAGCAAAGCTTGCTTGAGGAACTTGATCGCCACACGCCGTTCGTAGCGCTCGTCCGCTCTCTGTGCCTCGAAAACTACCCCACCGCCACCCTCGCCGACCCGCTCTCCGAGCTGCCAAGGACCGATTCTCTCGCCCGAGCACACAGGCGGAGCAACCTCGCTCGCCAGGGATAGACCACGAGGCGAGTCGAGTATCTCAATGCCTGCAGCGTCGTGGGCGAGCAGCGCCTCCACTTCGGCTCGCAATGCGGCGTCGCCGCGGCAGCGCTGGTCGAGAAACGCACTCCGTCGCTCAGGCGCCAGCTCGGCGGCGCCTTGGAAGACTTCGTCGATGCGCTGCCAGCGCTGCTGATCCAAACCACGTATCGCCATGCTCGGATCGCTCTTCGAATCAGCCCGGGGCTTCGTCCCGCCTCCGCGGCGAGCTCGTCAACCCGCAGCCCCGTCGGTCTTGTCTTCGAGCGTGTCTTCGGGCGTGCGCTCTTCCTCCAGGATCCTGGCGATCCAAGCCCGCGCCGCTCGCCACTCTCGGCCGATGGTCGCGCCGGAGACGCCGAGCTCCGCAGCGAGCTCGGCGCCTGTCATGCCGCCGAGTATCCGTAGCTCGACGAGTCGCGCCTTGCGCTCGTCGAACGCCGCGAGGCGGCTCAAGGCGTTGTCGAAGGCAAGGATCTCGAGCGGTCGCGGCAAAGCCAGTTGCAACCCGTCGTCGAGGGTCACCCGTCGGCGATCGCCACCGCGCTTCAAGCTACCCTTCTCACGTGCCCAATCGACCAGAACCTGGCGCATCACCCGGGCAGCAATGCCGACGAAATGTCCTCGGTCCTGCCAATCACTGCCGTACCGCGACAGTCTCAGGTAGGCCTCATGCACCAGCGCCGTCGGCTGCAAGGTGTGCTCGGAGCGCTCCTGGCGCAGCCGATGCTCTGCCAAGCGCTTGAGCTCGGCATAGGTTTCGAGGAAGAGTCGGTCGGTCGCTGGCGTTGGCTGACTCAAGAGCTCGCGCTCCCGGGAGGATCTCAGGAACAACAGTGGCCATCCAATCGGAATCCGCCCCCCGCGGTTCCATTATGCTACAAAAACAAGTGCCAGGGGGTAGACGATTGCTCTTGCCGAGCGCCCAACCTGCGCGCTCGACCTGGCGTGACTCGTTGGGGCGCCGCCGCAGACTACTCGATCGGGAAGTAAATGTGGGTGACCAACTCCTCCTCGGGTGTCTGCCCGGGGTCGCTCACCCACTCGTCCCAGGAGCGATCCGCCGTCTCGATGCCATAGGCAGTGAGATAGGCGGTGATCTTCTCGTAGGTCGATTCCAGATCGCTGTAGGGACCGACATGCACGGCCTTCAGCACCTTGCCGGCATAGGTCTGACCGATCTGGACCGCCGAGTCCGCCGGCACCTCGCCCTCGGGTAGGGCGGTGATGGGGATGGCCGCGTCGAAAGCGTAGCTTTCGTCCTCCCAAGCGGCGTTGATAGCGATCGGCTGCCCCGCCGGGGCCAGCCCGTGGGCGCCCATGAACGCCCCGATCTGACCGTAGGCATTACCGAAGGCCTCGGCGATGGCGGCGGAGTCTTGCGAGCTCGTGCCGCTCAGATAGGCGATCGGTATCGCCTCGACCTGGGTAGTCTCGGCGTCCAGATCGGCGAAATCGGCCGGCGGCAGGCTCTCAGCTAGCTCTTTCAGACTGGCTAGCCCTTCCTCGTAGGAGGCGCCGACCATGCTGTCGATCATCGTGCCGAAGTAGCGGTTGATCAGGTTGTAGCCGAAGTCACTGTCGAAGCCCCAGGTGACCTTGGTGCCCCCCTCTGCGGCAGCGAGATCGAAGAAAGCCTCGGCGGTGCCCTGGGGACCGAAGTCGAGGTGGGTCTCGACCCGCTGATGGGGGTCACTGCCGGTGATCTCCTGGCTGCCCGAGCCGACGTCGCGATGATCGCTCTGCCAGCTCATTTTGGCCCCGACGCCTTGCTGCGGCCCTTCGTAGTCGTAGACCGTGGCGGGATCGATCTTCGCCCACGGCGACCACTCGTTGGTGCGCTTGAAGCTGTTGACGAGAGCGAACACCGTGCTCTGTGGCGCCGCGATCGTCGTCGAACGCTCCAAGTGCACGGAATCGGGCAAGAACAGGCCAACGATGAC
>JBCCGX010000424.1:0-8035 GCA_039029035.1 Acidobacteriota bacterium
CCTTCTTCGGATGCTTGAGCCAGGCCAGAAGCGCCGGCCAGCGGACGCCGGCCTCTTCGCCGAACAGCGAAGCACCGAGCTCGCCGACCCGCGGCACCTCGGCGTTCAGGTAGCGCTCCTGGATCTGGCGATCGCCCTGCAGAGTGAGCCGCAGGGTGCGGATCCGAATCAGGGGATAAAAGTCATCGACGCCACGCAGGCCTTCCAGCTCCCGGCGCAGTGCCCTGCCTTCGGCCACGACCTGGGCCAGAGCATCGAGCCGCTCGAGCGGTGCCAGGGAGCGCGAAGACGGCAAGGCGACGAACACAGTGAAGGGAAATCGGCGCAGGGCGCCGTGGTCGTGACTGCCCCACAGGTAGGCCAGGATCTGATTTCCGGTCCCCGGGAAGGTGAGCAGCAAGGCGAACGAGCCGATTGCGTGATCCCGGTAGAGCTCGTGCAGCGCCCAATGCTTGCTGATGCCTCGATCGAGCCACTTCTTGAACGCCTGGGCTTCTTCACCGGCCAACCCATGGCGCAAGAAGTCCTTGTAGATCGGTAACTTGCCGTAGGCCGACAGCGGTAGGTTCAGCTCTCGTGGCCGGCCGAAGTTGAGCAATTGAAAGAGTGACGAACGACTCAATGGCAATTCTGGCATCGGTCCCTACCCATCACAAGAAAAAATTTCACTGGTCGCTCAAGGCCTGCGTCCCGATCGGCTCTCGCGAGAGGCCGGATCTCTCGCCGACAGGGCTTCGCCGCCGGATCGCGGCGGATCGTCGAAGACGACTCCCGGCACCGGTCGATTGAAAGTCAACTCGAACAGGCCCTCCAGACGATTCCGCGGCTGACCGAAATCCGGTACTTCGACCCGCACAACCCAGACCTGGCCGTCGGCCCGTGACTCTTCTCGTGCCAAGAGCACGAAATAGATCAACTTGAGCGGTCCGCCGCTGATCTCCAAACGCCCATTCCAACCGGTGCCCTCGTCTTCGTTGGTCCCGGTGACCGACAACGGGGCCTCGTCGTAACGCAACGGAATGGAGAGCCTGCGACCCGTGCGGGCGTCGGTCGAAGGCCGAATGATCTTGTCGCGACTGAACAGGCTGATCCGACCCATCCGCTCACCGAGGTAGAGCCGGTCGGCGGTCTTTCGATCCTCGAGAATGCGCAATTCGAAGGTCTGATCGTCGGCCAGATTGCGCTGACGCCCACGACCGTCGCCTGCATCGCCGTAAAGGAAGCTCTGCCACTGACTGAGTGTTCGCAACCGCTTCCGATAAGGGCTGACGAAATCCACCGTCGTCACCGGCTCGGATTCCGGATCCCCGAGCAGCGGCTGCAGCGCAAAATCGCGGAACAGCCGGTCACAGTCCCCGCCAGCGTAGAACAGCCGGTCGATCTCGTCACGGCTCACCGTCGGCAGCTCGACCCTCAGGGTCGAGATGTCGGTGCGGCGCTCCAGGCCGAGCCAGGGCTCGGCACCCCGCCCGGCGGCGGCATGCCCCTGGTCGTAGCTCCGCCGCTGCTTCAGCAGCTCGCGCTCCGTGATGAAGGGAAAGCGCCGGCGGCAACAGTTGTCGAGGTAGCCCCAGAGGCGCTCGGCCTCTTGCTGGAATCGTGGCCGGATGGCGTCGCTGAGCAGCCGCGCACCATGCTCCTCGACGTTGGCAGCTAGCCATTTGCCCTGCGAGTTGCGACGCAGGCGGCTGCTGCGACTGAAGCTGTGGAAGCCGTCGAGAGACGCACCGTCTTCGCCCAGGGCGAGCTGCCGCCAAGCCGCAAGCGGCTCGTCTTCGAGCACTTCGAAGACACTCTTGTAGCTCGCCACCGCGCGCTCCAGATCCGCCGGGATCCGCACCGGCGCCGCTGCACGCGGCCTCGTCACGCTGAGGAATCGATCGACCAGGGGCTGCAAACGGCTGTTGCTGTTGGCGAATTCCTGCACCAGCTGCTGGGTCAGGCCGCTTCCGCTCTGGCGCGGGGCGGCGGCCGCCGGCGCGTCGATGCGCCAATCGCGGATGGCGGCGGCGAACCGCGACCAGGTCGCGGCGTTCGATGCGCCGTAGGGCCGCTGGAAACCGCCGCCCCCCCCGCCGCCACTGTCTAGGCGGTCGATGAAGGTTTCCAGGTAGCGATACAACGCGGTATTGATCCCGTCGAGATGCTGCCGCACCTCGCTGACGGCGCTCGCCGGTCGCAGAGCGGCGTTAGACTGGCCGAGAAATTTGTTCGCCGGACGGACGAATGACTCGGCATAGCTCTTGGTGAAACAGGAGCTGCAATCGAGCCGAAACTTTTCGCGTAGAAAATCGTCTGCTGGCGGCAGGATCATCATGCCCGCACCAAGGGCCGCCAGCAGCTCCCCCTGTTGTCGACCGCGCTGGGCCTCGAAACGATCGTCCGGTGATCCACCAGCGAACGTTGCGAGCTGCCCAACCGGCTCCCACAAGGCCTGGCGCTGCTGGTCGAAGAAGTCACCGATCTCGCGGATGGCGTCCGTGTCGCCGAGAGCCCCCTCGACCCGCTCGCGAAAACCCGTCCGATCCTCGGCAACGCGCTGCGGACCAATCCTCGAACCGAGGGCGACGAGGGGCGCCTGCAGGCGCTCGGCCCCTTCGCTCCATTGCAAAGCACCATCAGCAGACTCTTCGTAGAGGTACTCGAAAGCGCTGCGATCGGCGATCAGTTGTTTCCAATCTTCCGGGATCCGCACCCGGCAATGATTCTGCGGGTGGTCTTTGGGCACGATGCGCGAGTGAATCTGACGCAGACGCTCATAGTCTGTGTAGCAGTTCTTCTGCCAGGCTTCGCTGTCTCGTCCTGGCCGGCTGTGATCGAGGACCTCGGCGACCTCACGGGCAGGTGCTTCACGCCTGGACCGGCGACGGCGACGGCGCGGCTCGTCCGGCGCGTCGTCGTCCTCGGCCGCGACGGCCTCGCCATCCTCCTCGCCTTCCATCTCGGCTTCTCCCGCTCCTCGCCCGCCGCGCTCGGCCATGAAGGCGGCGCCGTTGGTGAAAGCGCGGCCGAGATCACTCGACAGCTCGGCGAAGCGCAGGAGCGTCTCCTCGCCGCCAGCCCCCTCGGGATCGAGATCCAGGATGTCGCGATAGCTCGCTTCGTAGACCCTGAAGTAATCCTCGATGAGCTGGTAGTCCCATTTCGCCAGCAGCGCGATCGACCAATAGGTGTCAAAGGCCGCTCGCGCCCGTTCGGGGCTCTGCAGCTTGCCCACCGCCATCATGTCGAACTTCTCTTCGGTCGTCAGCACCGACTGGAAGACGCGCTCGATCTCGTCGATCTCGCCAAGGGCAGACGTGTCTTCGAGCCACAGGTCGATCTCCCGACCATCGAGTGTGTCGTCACGGTCCGGCAGCTGCTGCAGATAGCGCAGCAACGGATCGAGGGTCGCGACCTCGCGCAGTGCCGGCTTCTCGCTCTCGGCCCACTGGTAATGATCGAACCGTAAGCGGGCAGCGAAGGCCTCGCGAAAGAGATCGTACTCCATCGCTTCGTCGCGCCAGATCTCCGGGCCGCTCCGTGCTTCGAAGCTCTCGAGCAACGGCTGCAAGACGCCGAGACGAAAGAGCCCCGCCTGCAAGGTCGGCAGCAACTCTTGACCGATCTCGTTCTTGATGCCCCTTTGTAGCAGGAAGCGCAAGATCCACCGCGAATCGCCCAGATTCTCGCGCGCCTGCTCGATGTCATAGATCAGCTCATAGGTCTCGAACACGCCGCAGGGCTCTTCCGTCTGAGCGATCTCGAGACACAACTTGGCATCGGCTGCCAGCTTATTGACCGGTCGCAGGACCTGGTAGAGATGGGTGATCGAGGGCAGCAGCGTGAGGAACGCCAGAGCGGCGGCACCGATCAGCATGTAGCGGGTGGTCCGCCGGTAACGCTTCTCCTTCTGCGCGGCAGCAATCGTCCGCTTGACCAGACCTTGCTCCGGAAAGACCTTCTTGCTGTAGAGGTCGCGAATGAAGAAGGCGAACTTGTGGGTGAGCACCGTCTCGAGCTCTTCCAGCACCTGGCGCGCATCGCCCACCTGGACCCGCAGTAGATCGCGGCAAGCCATGGCGATCGGCCGCCCTTCCTGCAGGCCGCTGGTGAGATAGAAGCCGCGAAAAATGAACGGCTCCTGGAATCGCGAGGCCGCCTTGAAGATCGTCTCGAGATAGGTACGGAGTGGCACCTCTAGCGCCGCCAGCTCCTCGGGGAAGACGAGGAAACGATCGATCTGGTGCACGTCGGCGGCATCCTGCATCAGGCGCAGTCGCAGCTTGTGCATACGCCCCGTCAGCTCGGCCAGGATGCCCGACAAGTTGGCCGGATCCCACCGTTTGTCTTCGTCCTCGTTGGACCAGCCGAAGATCTGCCCATGCAGGTCCGGGGCGAGGCTGCCGAAAAACTCGGAGAACCCGAGGATACGGTCGGCCTTGGTGATCAGTACGAAGATCGGGAAGCGTATTTCCATCGACTTCTGCAGGTTCTCGAGCTTGCGACGGATGTTCTTCGCCTTCTCCCGCTGCTGATCCAGCGTGTCCTCGGTCAGGCTGGTGGCTGGAATCACCACCAGGACGCCGTTGATCGGACACTCGCGGCGATGCTTCCGGAGCAGTTTCAAGAACGCATCCCACTCGTGCTTGTCCGGTGCCGCATCCTCGGGGAAAGCGAAACGGCCCGCGGTGTCGAGGATCACCGCTTCTTCGGTGAACCACCAATCGCAATTTCGGGTACCGCCGGCGCCAGAGATCGCTTCTTGTCCGATAGGAAATTCCAGGCCCGACTTCTCGAGCGTCGTGGTCTTACCCGACTGCGGTTCGCCGATCAGCAGGAACCAGGGCAAGTCGTAGATCGAGACTCGGTGCTCCTTGAGCTCCCGCATGGCGGTGCCCCACTGCTCGGACAGGTCATCGACCGCCTGCTGGATCTCTTCCTTGCTCGCTGCCGCGGATCGATTGTGGCGCCCCAGGTCGTTCTCGAATTCCTGCGACTTCTTGCGATTCTGCAACGTGCGCAGATTGCCGACCAGCCACATCAACAGCACCAGGACCACGGCGCCGATCATGAGGAAAATGGAGATATTGGTCGGCAGGCCGAGATAGCGACTGCCGAAGAAGATCAGCGGCATGAGGATGGCGATCGTGGTGAGCCACTTGCCGGCCTTGCCCTTGACGAAGCGCCGCAGGATGTTGAGTAGCTGATAGAGCATGCTGAATCCCTCGGAAATCAGACCAGGGTCAAAACGTGGTCGACCAGCGATCGGAGCTCGGCGACAGCGTTGTGCCAGGAGAAGCGGGCAGCGAAGTAGTACAGCGTCGCCAGGCCGAAACCGAACAGGAGGACCCGAGCGAGGGTGATCGCCGGTGAGAAGCGCACCGAGTCACGCTCGATCACACGGTAGGCCTTGGGAGTCAATTCTTCGGCCTTGACGTCGGACAGGTACTCGGTCAGCTGATAGAACAGCTTGGAGCGCACTTCCGGCAACTCCTGCCGTTTGCTGTGATACGAGCCGAGACTCAAGGCGGTGAACAGAATCGCCGCCAGCTCCGTCCGATGGTGCTCGAGCTCGCTAGCGATCTCGAAGATGTCGTCGCCGCCGGTGGTGGTGCCAAAGAGCTCTTTCTCGAGCAGGAACTCGTGCTTCCAGGTCTCGGCATGCTCCCAATCCGAGTGCAGCAAGACTTCATCGGCCACCACGACCAAGGGATACTTCGCTTCCTGGTAGAGAGTCTGCAGGTGCCGGTCCTGCTCGGTGGACCGATCCATCGCGGTGAAAATCTCGCGCAGCTCGCCTTGCGCCGAGGTCGGACTCACCGCGTAGCCCTTGCGCACCTTGCGGCGGAAGGACACTAGAAAGAGGAACAACGGCGTCGCCAGACGATAGAGGCGAGTGGTGTAATCTTCGGTCTTGATCTCCATCGTTTCAGCTCATTTCTCAGTGTCAGCTCAGTCTCGTCAGCGCAGTCTTCGTCAGCTCAGTCTTCGTCAGCCCAGTCCTCCCATCGCACCGCGAGCGCTGTGGCTCGCCTCGAGGTATCTAACCCGCGGAGTCCGCCGGTAAGACGAGGTACAGACTGAATCGCAAATCTCTATCGGCATCGGAGATCGCCAGCTCGCCGCCCTCCTCCACTTTTTGCCAATAGTGCCCTTCGCGCTCGATGGTGAAATAGTGCATGTTGGCGTCGCCCGGCAAACCACGCGGTGTCTCTTTCTCGAGCAGCATCTTGAGGCCGCGCAGACGGCGTAACTTGAGGCCGGGAAGATCCGCTGCGGTGCCGAACTTCGCCGGCCTGATACGCTGCTCGATCTCTGCCACGGCCAGTTTGCTCTCGATACACAGATGCACCGCCGTAGCGGACTGCAGCGTATCGAGCGGCGGCCGCGCCACCAGTACCCGATCCCGACCCTCGACGCGCTCTTCGGCGAAGTCATAGCGCACGAAGCCACCGGTCAGGATCTTCTGCAGCAAGCGGTTGACCGTCGTCGTCAGATCGCGAAAGCACGGTCCCAGGGAGTCGTGATCGTACAGCGGCACGCCCAACGCCTCGGCGCCTTCTTTCTCGAAGATCGACAGCTCGCCGGCGAGGCGCGAGAGCTCCAAATAGAGCTGAAACGGGTGCGTTCCCGGAACTCGCAGAAGCTGCCGCAGAACGTGCAGAAAGCTGCCGACAATCTGCAACTTGAAGACCATTTGCCAGCCTTCACGCCCTTCCATCTCGAGCACCAGCCGGCGCTCGTCGACTCCCGAACGCAGCGAGCGATAGCGCGCCTCGACCAGGCTCAGCACGGTCTCCCCGAGATCCGCCAGCCCTTTCCAACCGGCCACGTCGGTTACCGGAGGAATGAAGTCGTCGGCCAGCACCGGGGTATTGCGTCCCCGGCCGCTGCGTTGAATGAGGGCTACGGGCAGCCAGTCGTAGCCCTCGCGATCTTCGTCGCCGAGGAACAGCTTACCGGCCAGGCGCCGGATCTCGATCTCTTCCCGCCGGTCGCCGCCACGATTCTCGTCTGTGACTTCCTGGGTCGCGACGCGGTAGCGCAGATCGGTCTGACGCGAGCTCTCCCCATCCATTTCTCGCGACAGCGTGTTGGCGCCGCCTTCCACCAACCGCGGTACACCGAGGTAGACCGGCAAACGGCCATCGCTTCGATTCAACGCTTGCTTGAAGTCCCTCGGCTCGACTTGCAGATTAGATTCCAGATCGAGCCAGGTCCCATCGCGCAGCACCGCTCGGAAGCGCCGGGCTTCGAACATGAACGAGTCGAGCCGATCCTCCGCCACCTCGATCACCGAAACGCCCCAGAAGAAAGGCTGCGTTTGATGGGCCACGGCGGCCACCCGCGAGCCCATCTGGCGGGCGAACATTTGCAGATGCTGGGGACGGAGGAACATACCCTCCGCCCAATGAACCTCCGGCTGCAAGCGCACGGGGATCAGCTCCGGCGGATCTCTAGGTGACGATCGAACACTTTGACCTTTAGGGTCTGGCCCTTCCAGCCGTTCTTGCTGCGGAACTCCATCTGGGCCTTTTGGCTACCCTTGTCGAACTGATAATCGGCGATGATCGCCAGGCGGGTGCACTCCTTGCAACCCTTGTCGGGCAGCACCGTGACCGACTTGCGATCGCCGCCTTCGAGAGTCACGGTACGGGTGCGGCTACCGAGCCGGCGCCGCAAGTCGGAATAAAACCACTCGTCACCGAGGTCACGGATTTGTTGCTCTTCCGAATCTGAGACCAACACCAGATCGATTGTCAGGAGCAACCCGTTGTTGATCTGCGGATCGGCATCGAAGTGAAACGTCCCGCCACTGGAACAGCCATAGGTGGCGAGAGCCAGCCAGCTCAAGCAGACGAGCGCGATACCAGAGCTTCTCTTGGAAACCATTTCATTGCCTCCTCTCAACCAAGTCATTGCGTCGTTCTTTCGCGATCCTTTTGACTTCATGAAATATCTTTTGCGACACCAAGTCAGGACTCAGGCCGCGAGTGACATCTTTATAACGCTGCCAGAGCTCCCGATGCTGGAATATCAGACCGCGGCTGAA
>JBCCGX010000425.1:0-8032 GCA_039029035.1 Acidobacteriota bacterium
AGACCGCAGCCGATGCCGTCGGCGGCGCCACCGCCGAGAATCAGACGCCAGCGGCGCTGACGCTCATGGTCCCGCACGGGTGACGTTTCTCGTGGCTTGTTCCCCAGCTCGGCGTCGCGCTCCCCGTTCACCGTCTCGGTGATCTTCGCCTCTTGACTCATGCAGCACCCTCCAAACCGAGGAATCGGAGCACGGTCGGCAAGACCCTGGCGGCCCGATCGTGGTCGAGATCCGGCTCGCCGTCGGCAGCGCCCTGGGACGTGCCGGGCGCTCGTCGGTGAGACCCGACGCTGGCCTTGACGCGTTGTCCCATCTGCTGACGTTCGCCGTGGGCGAACTTCGAGAAGGTGCGGCGCAACAGCGGCAGAGCGTGCACGAAAGCATCGGCGCTCAGCCCGCCGAGCCACTCGTCGAGCACCGACCACAGCCGATCGTCGTGCAGCAAGACCATGCCGCTGCCGGCGAGAAACCCCTCCAGCCAGTTGGCTGCTGCGGTGGTCTCGTTGGCAGTGGACAGGGCGAGGCTCATGTGGGATGCCACCTCGTCGTGGTCGATACGGCCCGCATCGAGCAGCAGCCGACAGCAGCGGCCGGACAGCAGGCCGTTGACCGAAGGTAGACGCATCACTTGCGCCAGGGCGCGTTGCCACGACTCCAGATACGTGGCCGACTCGAGCAGGCGCAAGGCGCTGTCGGCCCGCGCCAGGTGTTCTGCCATGCGCTCGGCCGCAGTATCGTCGAGGGACGCGGCAGCCAAGGGCAGGCCGATCGCCAGGCGGGTTACCAGACCGTCGACCACGCGGCCGATCTGACGGCTGTCGGTTCCGCGAACGTCGCCGTAGCGCATCACCCGGGCCAGCGGTGAGAGCGCCTCCATCAGCTGAAAGATGTCGCTGGCCCGGGCGGCCTCGGCGTCGAGGCGGGCCATCAGCTGTTCGAGGGTGGCCGGTAGATCTGCCAGCAGCACTCGATCCACCAGGCGTGACAAACCGGCCAAGTCGGCCTTGGCGGCCTGGTTGTCCACCCACGCCGCCGCCGCACCCGGCACGGTGTTGCCCCACATCGACGCTTCGATGATGCGTACGGCGAGCTCCGGCTGCCAGGTCAGCTTCCACACCTCGTGGAACGTCCCCTTCTTGCCGCTGGTCTCGGTCGTCTCACCCCAGGGAATGTCGAGTAACGCCAGACGATGGAGCAGGCGACTGCGGGCCAGGCCGTTGGGTTTGCGCAGGTCGAGATCAATCGTCTGCTCGAAGGCCACCGGCTTCAGGCGTAAACGTCGCTGCCGGGCCTCGATGTCGCGCTGTAGCGGCACCGAGGGAGCGTCCTCGGGGACACTGCCGAGCCGTTCGCCGACGCTCAGCTGGTCTTCGATCAACCGCAGCGGCGCCGCCTCGCCGAGACACATGACGGACAGCGCCGCCTCGTTCATCTCCGCCAGGCTCGGCATCGGTCGCTGGCGCAAGGCGGCCAAGCACTCCGCCAATCGTACCGCTTCGATGACGTGGGCGCTCGAGCAGTCGAGGTCCTTGTCGCGCAGCAGGCGGGCGACCCGCGTCAGCCACTCGACGGAGGCTCGGCGGCTGTGACGACGGTTGGGGGAGGCGCTGTCCCGGGGCGCACTGTCGGCCTGATCAGCGGTCGGATCCGCCCGGCGGCTGCGCCACAGGTGGTGGTACCAGCCGGGCGACGGGATACCGGCGCCATAGCCACTGGCCAGGGCGAGGCGACCGTAGGTCCACGGCACCCAAGTGGCTGCAACCTTGGTCTTCGGCAGGCCCTTGAGCAGGGCGTTGTCGTCGCCGACCTTGACCTTGGCGAGGAGTGCCGGGGCGTGCCAGGCACCGCACACCACGGCGATGCGGTCGAAGCCCTCCTTCTTGGCCTGGCGCAGGGTGCGGCGCATATGCGCTTCGCGTCGATCCTCGCGCAGCGCCTCGACGTCACGATCTGTGGCGTCACGATCTGTGGCATCGCCGTCTCCGGCGTCACGGTCTCCGGCATCGCGGCGGGGAAACTCTTCGCGCAGGGTCGCCATGGCCTCGTGCACGGCAGCGAAGAGGTCGGCGCCGTCGAGGCGCTGCTCGACCATGTTCTCCCACCAATCCTCACCGTCGGCATAACCGGCGGCGCGCCCGAGCCAGCCGAGGGGATCGCCTCGAGGTGGCTCGGGATCGTCGCGGGGTGCCTCGGGATCGTTGCGAGGTGCCTCGGAATCGTCGCGGGGTGCCTCGGGGGTCTCCGTTGAAACTTCGTCGATCTCGGCGTTGACCGCTCCCTCCTCGGCCTGCTCCGCCGACGGGGGCTCGTCCGCCTCTTCGGGCGGCAAACCGAGCTGGTGTTTTTGCGGCAGATCCATGAACCGCACCGTCACGTCGTGCTCCAGGGCGTAGCGGATCGCCTGCCATTCGGGGGAGAACTCGGCGAAGGGATAGAAGGCGTAGTGCCGCGGCTCTTCGGGGCGGTAGACCAGGATCGCCACCGGCGGGCGCAGCTCTTCGGACCGCACCATCGGCAAGAGGTTGTCCGCGTCGGGTGGCCCTTCGACCAGCAGGCAGTCCGGCTGTAGGGCTTCGAGAGCCTGCAAGAGGCTCCGGGCCGAGCCCGGGCCGTGGTGGCGGATGCCGAAGACAGAGAAGCTCACCGCGGCGCCCTCACCCCTTGTCGACCTCACGGAAGGCGCGGTAGAGATCCTTCCAATCTTTGCGCTCCTTGACCACCGTCTCGACATACTCATCGAGCACGACACGATCCTGCACCGGATCTTTGACTACCGCACCCACCAGGCCGCTGACCAAGTCGAGGGCCTTGACCTGACCGTCGCCGAAGTGACCGGCCAGGGCTTGGCCGCTGTTGACGACGGAGATCGCTTCGGCGGTGCTCAGGGTCCCGGAGGGCGATTTGACCTTGGTCTTGCCATCCTCGGTTTTGCCCTCGCGCAGCTCGCGGAAGACGGTCACCAGGCGCCGGATCTCCTGCTGCGCCGGCGGCTCGGCCGGCAGCTCGAGCGCCTGGCCGATCTCGCGCACGCGCTTCTCGACGATCTTCACCTCCTCTTCCGCCGTGGCTGGTAAGGGCAGCACGACGGTGTTGAACCGTCGCTTGAGGGCGCTCGACAGCTCGTTGACACCTTTGTCGCGATTGTTGGCGGTGGCGATGACGTTGAAGCCGCGTGTCGCCAGCTGCTCTGAGCCGAGCTCGGGGATCGGTAGCGTCTTCTCCGACAGGATGGTGATCAGAGTGTCCTGGACGTCCGACGGAATGCGGGTGAGCTCTTCGATGCGGGCCATCTTGCCCTCGGCCATGGCATGCATCAGCGGGCTCGGGACCAGCGCCTCGTGCGATGGCCCCTTGGCCAACAGCTGGGCGTAGTTCCAGCCATAGCGGATCTGCTCTTCACTGGTGCCGGCGGTGCCTTGCACCAACAGCGTCGAGTTACCGCTGATCGCCGCGGCCAGATGCTCTGCCACCCAGGACTTGGCAGTGCCGGGGGCGCCGTAGAGCAAGAGTGCCCGGTCCGTCGCCAGGGTGGCGGTGGCGATCTCGATCGATCGGCGGTTGCCGATGTACTTGGCCGAGACTTCGAAGCCGTTGTCGAGCTTGCGTCCCAGCAGGTAGTCGACCACGGCCCAGGGCGACAGCCGCCAGTTCTCCGGCCGCGGATGCTCGTCCTGCTTTGCCAGCTCGGCCAGCTCTTCGGCGAAGAGCTCTTCTGCGTGTTGCCTCAGGATGTCGCTCACGGGGCAAGCTCCTTGTGCATTTGGGTTCTGAGATCCAAGACGATGGCGAAATCATTGAGCTTGTCTTCCAGGCTCGGTATCGGCTTTGCCGGGCGCCGCACCTCGGTCGTGGCGGCGCTGGCCAGGCTGACCGGCAAGCGTTGCGCCAGGGTGCTGAGGAAGCTGTGCAGCCGCCAGTCCTGCTGGTGCTCGGCGCGCCGCAGCAGCTTGGCGAAGCGGTCCAGAGCCGCTTGGCCCAGCGCTTCGCTCCATGGGTCGCGGTGGCCTTTGTCGGTCGTCGCTCGATCCAGCTGGGCCAGCAAAGCCGGCACCTCCTTCGCCGGGGCGCGGCGCAGACGAGCGATCAGGAAGGCGTCGCGCCGGGCGAGTGGTAGCAGGCGGATCAAGTCTTCCTCGGTGAGCCGGCTCTGGGTCAACAGCTCGCCGATGCCGAGCTTGTCTTCGAGCAGGGCGAGGGCCAGCTCGGCTTGGCGCTCGCGCACCGTCGCGAGGCACAAACCTCGCACCACCGCAGCACGCCAGGCATGGCGGCGCAATGCTTTGAGCAGGGTGGCCGGCGCCAACTGCAGCTCGGCGGTCCAGAAGGTGGTCGGGGTGGCGGCGATCAGCTGCATCAGGTGCCAGGCACCGCGCCCCAGACCGCCCCGGCCGTCGGCGCGATCGCTCAGGCCATCACGTTGCATGGCCGCGTCGAGAGTCTCCGGCAGGTCGATCTCGATCGTCGTTCGCAGCCGCTTCTTCAAACGCACGAGACGGCCACAGCGTTGCTGCATGCGCTGGGCCAAGCGAGATCCCGGCAGGGCGGCCAGCTGCTGTGCGGCCACGGCGCGCACCTGCTTGCTGCGGTCGTCCAGACAGCTCTCCAGAAACGGCTCGTCGTCCAGGCTCAGGCCGAGGGCGAGGGTCGATAGGAGCTGTGCCCGACTGGTGGCGTTCTCCTGGCCGAACACCTCCTGCAAGGCCCGGCGCGCGTCCTCGGGATGTCGGCCGCGCAGCGCCTCGAGATAACCTTTGCGTTCCGCCAGACGCCCTTCCTGCCAGATGTTGTCGTCGAGCTCGTCCGCGGCGCCGGCTGCCAGATACGACCAGGCTTCGTTCTGCGCCGCCAGCCACAGGCCGCGGCGCCCCACGGCTCGGATGAGCTGATTCAGCGGTTCACCCTGCGGCCGTCCCCCGCTGAGGAGCCGCGGCAAGAGCACGGCTGGCACCCGCACGCCTCGGGCCGCGGCCAGTTCCAGCCACTCGGGCAGCAGGGCTTTTTGCTCATCGAGCAGGCGCCGCAGCACCGCGGCGGCTGCCGTGGAGCAAAGCGGCGTGCTCTCCGGCTCGCAGGCCGCCGGCAGGGCATGGTCTGGCCAGGCCAGCGATCGGCGCCCGGCGGCCTCGTAGGGTGCCAGCACCGCCGCCCGGGTCAGTACTTTGCGTTCCGGCGATTCTTCGACGCGCTGCTCGAGTGTCTCGAGGGCCTGGCTCAACGGTGCTGAGGCGGGAGTCTCGAGCCCTGCAGAGAGGCTCCGCTCGGTACCCAGCAGCACACTCTTGGCCAGCTCCGCCAGGCTCATTGGATCTCCTCACAGGCGAAGGCCTGGTAGCCCTCCTCGCCAATACAGCCCAAGGGCATGAAGCCGTCGGGTCGCCATTCTCCGCTCAGATCGAGGGGGCGACCGCCGGACACCGCCAGGAGCTCCCAAGGTTGCTGAAATGAACGGTGGGCCGGCAAGGCGCGACCCGCGCCATCGACCACCAGCCAGCTGCCTTCCGCGGCCACAAGTCGCATGCCGCGCAGGGTCATCGGAAGGCGATCGAGCCAGGGATTGCCCGCCAGCGCCGCAGCCACTTGATCCAACGCGTCCTCCAGACGATCCGAGCCATGGAAGTCGGTCATCGCTTGGGGCTCACCGTGTCGTGCTTTGATCAGCGCCCGCAACGGTACGGCGGACGGATAGTAGGCCAGCTCCAGGTCCACCACGGTGCCGGGGCTGAGTCGAACGCCGAACGGCTGCTGGCCGTGGGCGAAGTCGAGGATCAGAGCCGGTCGTCCGGACGTCTGCCCTTGTAGCCAGATGCGCTGCTCCCGCAAGCGCTTGTTTTCACTGACGCTGCGCCCCAACACTCGCATCGGCTCACGGATCGCCTCGTCTTCGAGAACAGCTTCCTTGTCGAGCGTCCAGCCGAGGGCCGTGCGAACATCGGCCTGTTGCTCCGGCGTCAATTTGTCGTAGTTGGCGAAGGCTCGGCGCAGCAAGTACGCCTGTCCCAGGGTTGCCATGACGCGCTGCGGCCAGTCGCCTCCTCTCGCGACTCGGCGTTTCGACTCGTCGATCCAGCGTGCCATGCCCGGCGCCTTGGCGTCGACCAGTCGGGCTGCGGGCTGACGCCAATAGTCGGCGTCGCGGCCGGGCAAGGCGGCCAGGCCTTGCCGGATGAGATCCTGCAACCATAGATCGAAGTCTTCGAGCCCGTCGCTCATAGCCTGGCGGCGCTTCGCCTGCTGTTTGGCCAGCGCCTCCGGATCAACGGGCCTGGCGGACTTCGCAGCCGCTCGCTGGGCCTTCTTCTCTACCCGAGTCTGGCGTGACTCCAGCCAATCTGCGACGCGTGGTGGCTGCGGCGCCTGACGGAAGGCATCACCAGAGTCGGCCAACAAGAGCAGCAAGGCGAGTCCGTGTTTACAGGGGAATTTGCGACTCGGACAACTGCATTTGAAGGCTGGCTCGCTGAGGTCGATCTGCACCAGGTAGGGCTTTTTGCCACTGCCCTTGCACTCGCCCCAGACGGCGGCTTCATCGGTTTCCAGCAGCGGCCACTTGCCGATGTTGAGCAGCTTCTGCGCCGCCTTGATCGATGCTGCGTCGGGTGCCAGGGCGAGGACTTGATCGCGGGTGTAGACCCTTGCCATCGGACTACGATACCGAAAGCAGCGAGCGCCGAAAACCTGCGCTGTCGACTGACGAGCGCTGACCTAGTTCGCCTTTTACAGCTTGCTTACCAACTCGACGCCTGGGTTGGCGTAGTTAGTGGCAGGACCGCGCCCTCGTTTCGCGCCGCAACCAGGAGCCCAATATGCCGCTACGCCCGATCTCGGTGGTCACCGCCCTCACAGCACTTTACTTCCTGCCGGGTCTGTTGTTTTTCTATGTCGCCGAGGGGTCTGATTGCGATGGCGAGCAATGCTCCAAAGCCACGCTGATCGAGGCCGGCGAGCCCGGTGAGTCGCTGATCGTGACCGGCACGGTCTTCGGGCCAGATGGTGCAACACCGGCTGCTGGGATCACCCTATACGCCTACCACACTGACGCCGCAGGGCTGTATTCCGAGACCAACGACAACACCGACCCGCGCATCAAGGCGACGTTGCGGACCGACACCATGGGCCGCTACGAGCTCCACACGATCAAGCCGGCGCCCTATCCGGGCGGCGGCGTGCCGGCCCACATCCACTACCGGCTCTCGGGCGCGGGCTACACCGAGCAGCGGTTCGACCTGCATTTCGAGGACGACCCCTATCTCTCGCGAGGTATGCGCGAGCGCTCCGCAAAGTTGGGCCGGTTCGGGTCGATCCGACCGCTTGCGCGCGACAGCGGCGGTGGCTGGCGTGTGGTCCGCGATCTGCGGTTACGTTAGGGGACCACGACGTCGACCCACACCAAGGCATGGTCGCTCGCCCCGTCTTTGCCGATCACCAGCGGGTGCAGCGGGTCCTCTGGACTGGGCCAGAAGAGGCCTGAGTCTTGGACCTTCAGGTTGTGACTCGGCAGGGCGTAGTCGATCCGGCCGAAGTTGGCGGTGCGTAGGCCGCCGTCGCCGGCATAGGGCGCTTCGGCGTGGACGCCGCCTTCGGCTCGTTGCTGTGGATCGCGAACCCGCGGATGCTCGAGGAGCTGGCTGATGGCGCTTCGACCATAGGTCGGCTCAGAGTGTGGGTCGGCGTTCAGGTCACCGAGGATGACGAAGTGGGCGTCGGCGGCCAAACCGCCCGCCCTGCCGGCATCATCCACGATGTAGCCTGCGGCCTCACCGCCCGAGAGGTAGTCGGCCCACAGGCGGATCTCGTCGAAATTGCGCCGCCCGTTGTGATCCTCGTCACCATCGAACACTGGCGGTGTGGGGTGGCTGGCGAGCACGTGCAGGACACCGCCATCCGTCTGGATCGGTACGTCCCAATGGCTCTTGCTCGACAAGCGCAAGATCTCCAGCTCTTCGGCGTTGTACCACTCGGGGCGGCCGTCCTGCCCGTCGGGTATGCGGTGGCCGGGCATGTCGCGCCACAGCAGCTGCTGGAAGGTGCGGCT
>JBCCGX010000426.1:0-8015 GCA_039029035.1 Acidobacteriota bacterium
CCCGGAGTAGGACGTCGCGGGCGACCTGGAACTTCGCCGGGATGAGCAGCACCATGAAGCGCGCGCCGCGGGCCGTCGCCAGGTCGCGCATCTTCAGAAAGAGAGCCTGGCTGTTGCGATAGGTGGCTTGGACGAGCTCGCCCTCGGCGTCCGTCTGGTAGATCCGATACTTCATCCGCGGACAGGCCGGGAAGCGAGTGCGCTCGCGCTCTTTCTTCTCTTCGGTGGCGGGACCGGAGACCGCTTCGCGTATCCCTCTTTGACCACTGAAGGATTCGGCCGAGCTCGGCCGAGACGTTTTCACTTCACGACTCGAGACGGGCCAATAGGCTCTGTCGAGGAGAAAACCATGCGGAAAATGATCGTTGTCGCAACCGCTGCGCTGTCCACGCTTCTGAGTCTGCCCGATCCGGCTGTCGCCGAACCGTCCTCGAAAATCGATCCGATCCTGGATTGGAACGAGCTGGCTTTGGAGACGGTTCGGACCGAGCGACTCGGAGCCTTTGGTGCTGCCCGCCTCTATGCCTTGGTGAATGTCTCGATGTACGACGCTGTCAACGGCATCGACGTGGCGAAAGGCCGCTCCGACCGCGACTTTGCCTTGGTGGAGCCGTCAGCGGCTCCCCGTCGAGCGGACCGCGCCGTGGCTGCATCCTCTGCGGCCCATGCGGTTCTGGCCTCGCTCTTCCCTGATCTGAGCGCGGTTTACGATGCGCAGCTGGCGGCGGATCTGGGAGATGACGGTGACTCAGACTCCGACTCGGACAGTGACTCCGACTCAGACAGTGACTCCGACTCAGACAGTGATTCCGACTCGGACAGTGACCGGACCGCCGCGGGCCTGGCTTGGGGAGAGAGCGTTGGCTTGCAGATCGTGGCTCTGCGCGAGGGTGACGGGTCCTCACCGCCCGAGACGTTACCGGGTGGCACCGGTCCAGGTGAGTTCCGGTCGGACTTCACCTCGGCTCAGTTTCGCAATATGGCGCCCTTCGGCGTCGCCGATCCCGCCGTTTTCCTCAGTCCCGGCCCGCCGTCCCTGACGAGCTCTGAGTACGCCGACGCGGTCAACGAAGTGCAGCTGTTGGGCAATGCCGCCGTCCCTGATGCGGCCAAGGACGAGACCTTCCGCTTTTGGCGCGGCGGTGGCGGCAGCGCCCGGCCGCCGGGTGAGTGGATCAAGGTGGCCATGGAGGTTGCACCGGAAGTACGGTCCACGCGCAAGTCATTGGCGGCGACGGCCCGGCTGTTCGCGCTGCTCGGCATGGCGCTGGCCGATGGCGGCATCACGTCCTCCGACAGCAAATTCACCTACCACTTCTGGCGTCCCACGACCGCGATCCGTAACGCGGCCACGGACGGCAATCCAGCGACGACGGCGGATCCGACCTGGAGCCCGCGCAACGGTAGCATCGGCTCGTCGCCGGAGCACACGTCCGGGCAATCGACCTTCGCCGGAGCCGGCTCGACCATCCTGGCGGGCTTCTTCTGTGACGACGACATCAGCTTCACGTTCGAAGGCGACGACGCCATCGCCGGCCCGCGCAGCTTCGCCAGCTTCTCGGCCGCTGCCGCCGAGGCTGGGCGGGCGCGGATCTTTGCCGGGATCCACTTCGAGTTCAGCAACCAGGCCGGGCAGCAAGCGGGACGGGACGTCGCGGGCGAGATCCTCGCCATGCGTCTTCTGATCGGTAGCGGACCGACCCATGACGGCGAGTGCCCGCGCTGATCTGTCGGCGCAAGACTAGTCTGCAAGACTGTGAGTCGACGGCGAGGCGTTGGTCGGGGGAGCGACCGATGTTCAAGGCCGGATCGTATTCAAGCCGACGAACGTGCCACCGTTCTTCTCGGTCAGGATGCGCATCAGGGTAGCGAAGCGGACCCCGGTCTTCTGGCCGGGGCCGCGATCGAGAAACATGGTGGGGAAGCCGACGGCGTGGATACGGACCCGGGGCTGGCCGGTCTCGTCGACGATGTTGTAGCGCTCGACGGTCTCGACGATCGCTTCGATCGAGCCACCGCTGAACTCGTCGCCGAAGACGTAGATCGAGATCTTCTTGTCGTCCTTGGCGAAGTTGCGGATGGCGCGGGTGATGCCCTCCACCGGGCTGGAGTTGGAGAAAGCGTTCCAATTACGCAGGCGGTTGACGATCACCTTGCGTCGGTTCGGCGTGTCGGGGATCCACTTGCCGGCGTATGAATTGAACATGTACCGCCCCATGTCGTTCATGATCTGAATGCCCTTCACTTCGGGGTAGACCGCCAGGGTCTCGGCGATCTTCTGCACCACCAGAGTCCAGGTGTTGGTAAACATCGAGCCTGACGTATCGATGACGAAGATGATGTACTCGCTGTCGACCGGGATGCCGCCGATGGTGGAGTCTTTCTTCGGCCGGCGGTAGCTCTTGCCGAGCAGGCGTTTCATCTCCTCGCTGAGCTCTTGCTGAGCCGCCACCAGGCGACCCTCGATGATGTCCTGGATCTCCGACAGCTCCTGGGTGGTGGCGAACTCGCCTTGGATCGCCGACAGGTCGCCGCGCAGGCGGGCGATTTTCTCCTGCTCGGTGGACAGCTGCTCACGGCGGTCGAGGAGCTCGCGGTTCAAGATCTCCGATTCGCCGCGGATCTCGTGGACCTCTTTCTGCAGCTCAGCGAGGCGCGCTTCGAGGTTGCTGCGCCCTTGCTCGAGAGCCCGCGGCTCACCCATCTTGGTCAGCACCAGGAGGATGACGATAGCGCCGAAGCCGCAGCTGATGGCGTCCAAGAATGAGAGACTGAAGCCTTCCCCACCGCCCCGCCGCCGGTGTTGAGCCCGACTCATGGCCAGTCCTCCGCCGGGGCCATGAACGAGCCCTCGGTGCTGATCGCCAGCTTCCAATAGGCCGAGGCCGCCAGGGGATCGCCCTCCATCGGGAAGAGGATCACGTTGATCGGGACACCACGCGGCAGCTCGCGGATCGCCTGGTTGTAGAGCTTGACACGATCCTTGCCCGAGATCGTCGCCTTGCGCGAGGCGCTGGCGCCGCGGGTCGGCAGGCTGTCGATCAGCAGGATGACATTGTCCGGTGCCGGCCGCAGGGTTTTGATCGAGGCCAGAGCGTGGTGGAGGCTGGTGCCGCCGGTGGGTACCTTCTGGCGCAGGGCGGCGTTGGCTTGAGCGAGCACCTTGCGATCGCCGCCGTCGAGCCATTTGCCGACTGTGCCGGTGATCGCCGGCACGGCGCTCTCGTTGAAGGTGTAGACCTGGAACTGGCTGTTCTTGGGCAATTGGGTGGTCAGCCAGTCGACCGTGGCCACGGCGCGCTGCCACTTCTCGGACCGGATCTTCTGCGCGTCGGGCAGGTTGCGGCGGCGGATGACGTTGACGATCGTCTTGTCGAGCATGCTGGCCGAGGTGTCGACCAGTATCATGATGCGCTTGCCGCCGACCTTGAGACCGGTGAGGTATTGGCGATCTCCGTCACCGATGAAGGCGCGTACCCGGTCGCCCGGCCCCGGTGTTTCTTCGCGCGGGATGCTGGCCGAGAGCCGCTTGGCCTCACTCTCCAGGGTCTTGAGGTCGGCTTGCAGCTTGTTCAAATGCTCGCGCTTGGCCAGGGTGGTGTCTTCGAAGGTGGCGAGCTCGACCTGGATCGCCTCGAGCGCTTCGATCAGGCGATCGGACAGGCCGCGGGCGACGGTCTGGCGCTCGGTCAGGGCGTGTTTGGCGTTGCGCAGGTCGACCAGGTTGTCAAGACCGTCCAGCACTTCCTGCTCGAGCAGGTCGACCTCCGCCTGCAGGTCGTTGTGTTGGCGTCCGGCGCGCAGGCCGACGCTGGCGTTGATCACCATGTAGAGCAGGATGACCGCGCCGAGACCACAGGTCATGGCGTCGAGGAAGGCGAGCCCGAAGATCCCGGCTTCTCTACGGCGCGCCATGGCTCCCCTCGGCCGGCAGCACCGCGATCAGCTGCATCTCGATCCCCGGTGTGCCGAGGCGCAGACGGTCACCGGGGAAGAGGACCGCGCGCTCGGCGACACGCTCGTCGTTGACGAACGTGCCGTAGGTCGAGAGATCCTCGATCCACACTTCGCCGGCTCTTCGGACGATGTGGCAGTGGGTGCGCGAGATGCCGGCGGTCTGACCCGAGAGCTCGAGGCCGCGCTGCTGGCCGATCTCCAGGCCGAGGACGAAAGGCACCTCGGTGATCGGGTAGGCGAGGCCCTCGTGCAGCACGTGGCTGGGCAGGCTGGCGCTCGATCGTTGGACCGAGCTAGCGGCCATCCCAGCGGTGGGGGCGCGGCCGGTCGAGGTCTGAGCCTCGTAGCTCAATCGGGTGACGAAGGGCAGGGCTTGCGCGCCGCCCGAAGCTTGACTGCCACCCTCGCGCTCGGTGTTGAGATCGCCCGCGGCACGGATTTCGTCGTGGGCAGCGAGGGCGCCGGCGGCGGCAGTCCCCGGTGGTTGTGCGACCGTGGTGACGCCGCGCAGGCCGGCGAGACGGGGCTCGAGCCCGGGCAGCTCGGCGGCGGCCGGCGCCAGCAGGAGGGTCGCTTCCTCGCCGGCGTGCTTGCTGCTCAGGACGAGGTCGCGCAGATGGTCGTAGAAGGCGTCCGCCGCGTCGACCACATCGGGGCGAGTGAGCTCGACCGTCCGCTCACGGCCCGACGGACCGAGCTCGAGGTCGATCACTTCTTTGCTGCCCAGGGCGTCGAGCCACAGCGGCAGGCGATCGTAGAGGTCCTGCTCGGCGGCGGCCGAGTACAGCGGATCGAAGCGGGTCGAGTGGACGAAGAGCTCGGCCACACGCTTCGCCCAGGCATCCTGGATCGCCAGCCCACCGAAGCTTTCGTCGGTTTGCACCCCCCGGCGAATCACCCGCCGGCTGAGCGTCTCGGCGATGGCCGGTGCGTCGGTCGTCTCGAGCTCGGTGAGAACAATGCGGTGGAGGTGGAGATCCAGGTGCAAGACCTTGTGCCGCGGTCCGCCACCGGCCCCGGCGGCGACGGTGGCCGCGACGGCGCGATCCACCAGGCCGTCGACCGGCAGGCCGGCGGCGCGGGCGATGCCCAGGAGTAGACCTAGTCTGCTGGCGTCGAAGGCGCCTGGGACGACGAGCAGCAAGCTATCAGGCGCCGTGTCAATCGCACCATCTCCTGCACTGTCGCGGGCTTCCTGCCAGATCTGCGACAGCTGGGCATGGGCCAGATCGGCGGCGCTCAAGCCGTGGGGAAAGGGGCGCCCTAGAGGCTCGTTGTTGAGATCCTGCCAGAAGCGGTGGTGGATGAAGCGGGGCTTTTCGCGCGCTCGACGGAGCGCGTCGCGACCGGTCACCAGGTGACCGCCGTCGTAGAGGGCGAAGCCCGGGCTGGAGACCGGCGGTGCGCCGGCTTCGCTGACCGCCAGGAGCGCGGCGTCGTGGATCTCGAGGGCGAGGGTGGTCATGCCAGCGCCTCTTTCCGACCCCATGGCCCAGGATTGAAATCCTGGGCTGTGGCCTTTCGCCCCTCCGGGGCGCCTGTCCCAGCGGGACAGAAGAACGTAGCCTGGAGTTTCAACCCCAGGTGCGACGCCCGTAGCTCGAACCCCGGGTACGGTGTCCAGAGGCTGCTGGTTGAAGCGTTGTGAGGCACTATGGCACCTGCAGGTGGTGGATCAGGTGCTGGTCGAGGTAGGTCTCGGTGTCCTGCACCAGGCGATCCTGCTGCAGCTGCAACTGGTGCAAGAGGAACATCAGCACGATCGAGATCAGCAGCGCGGCAAAGGTGGAATTGAAGGCCACACCCAGACTGCGGGTGACGCCGGCGATGTCGCCTTCGACCGCCTGATGGGCCTGGCCGAGGGCTTCGCCGATGCCGCGCACGGTGCCGATGAAGCCGATCGAGGGGATCGCCCAGGCGATGTAGCGCACCAGGGACAGCTCGGAATCGAGACGCTCGGACTCGGACTCACAGACACCGTGGGCGGTGGTGGAGACGTCTTGGATGTTGCGCGTGGCGCGGAAGCGGTGCAGGGCGCTGAGAAGGGAGCGCGGCAGCAGGCGCCGTCGGTCGGAGTCGGGCAGGGACTGGATTTGGCGGGCGAACTCGCGTGCGTCCTCGGGCAAGATCCTGGTGCCCTCGGCGAGAGGCACCAGGTCGAGACGCAACAGCCGCTGCTCGCGCATCGCGGCGCCGCCCTTGTAGGCCATGATGGCCATCGCCCAGAGCATCAGGATCAAACAAGCTTCCTGCTCGAAGTCGCGCAGGATGACGTATATCGAGCGCTCCTGGACGTAGTCCTTGTCGACCTGCATGCGCGCCGCCTGATCGGCCAGGATGGTGTCGGCCTGGGGCCGGATCCAAGCGACGTACAGGGCGTGGACGAAGATGACCGCCAGGATCAACGACGCCAGTTGGTAGACGAACTCCACCGGATAAGATCTCTTCATACCCGCAAAGAACCTTTCTCAGATGTCGGTCGGAAACGAGATGGCGCTGTCGGCCGGCAGCTTCTCGGTCGGTACGAAGGTCTCGAGCGCCTTGGCCGGCTCGATCTCTTCGTCGGCCTCGGGGTCGTCGGCCTCTTCGGAGGCCTCGGCTGGCGGCTCTGAGCTCGCCTGGGGCGTCTCACCCTCCTGGGCGGGATCGTCGGCCGGGGCGTCGGGGCCGATCCAGGCGAAGGCGAGGAGCAGCAAGGCGGAGAGGATCGGGATGATGAGCTTCTTCATGTTCAAGGTCCTCACTTCGCGTACCGTGCAATGCGGAAGCCGACATCGGGCCGTGCCTCGTTGCCGTAGTCACGGAAGCTGAGGCGCAGCTCGGTGACCGTCGAGTGCATCCAACTGGAACCACGGATGACGCGGAATTCGCCTTCCGCCGGGCCCCGCGGATCGCGCTCGACCTGCTGGGAGCCGCCCATGCGGATGGCGTAGAAGTCGTGCATCCACTCGGCGACGTTGCCGCCCAGATTGTGCAGGCCACGGGCGTTGGGGGCGAAGCTGTCGATCGGCGCGGTGGCGGGAAAGCCGTCGTTGTAGTCGGTCAGTGCCCCGGGGAGAACGGCCTGGGCTGAGAGGTCGCCGTAGTTGCCGGATTCCGGCGCCACCGGTAACTTGTTGCCCCAGGGGTACTTCAGGGTGGCCTCACCTTGCCCGTAGCGCGCTGCCCAGGCCCACTCGGCCTCGGTCGGCAAGCGGTAGCCGGTGGTCATCGGCACCGCCGCGACGAAGAAACCGCCCTGGTCGACATAGGCCGGGGGCAGACCGTCCTGGGCGCTCAGCCAGTTGCAGAAGGCCGCGGCCTCGTCCCAGGTCATGCGCACCGCCGCGTGGTGATCGATCTCCAGGTTGTGGCCCCCCACTTGACCGGAGAAGTGATCTTCCTTGAACTGGCGGAATTGCTGGTTGGAGATCTCGTGCACACCGAGGTAGAACGGCCGAGTGATCTTTACTTCGCGCAGCACCTCGTTGGACCGGCGGCCAGGCTCGCGGCGAGAGGCGCCCATGCTGAACTGGCCACCTTCGATTAGCCGTAGCTCCTGTCCCTGGGCGGTGCGGATCACCGGCGGAGTCTCTCTGTCGCGGGCTTCGGCGGCGACCTGGCTCAGCGGCTTGAGGGTGACTTCGACCCATTGCGCGACACCCGGCAGGGGCGTCAGGGCCTGGCTGTGGGTGGTGAAGCCGGCTTTGCGGATCTCCAGCTGATGAGGGATGGCCGGCAAGCGCAGCGTTTGGCTGGCAGCACCCTTGGATTCGCCATCAATGAACAGCTCAGCGTCGGTCGGCCAGGCCGAGATCTGCACCTCACCCTCCTGCGCCGGCAGCACGAAGCTGATCTCGCGAGTCTCGCCGGAGGTGACCTGCAGGGTTTGCTTCTGGGTTGCGTAGCCCGCTTTGGAGACGCTGACCTCGTGTTCCCTGCGCGGATCGAGAAAGAGGTCGAGAGGCGTCTCGCCGCGGTAGGTCCCCCCGACGCTCACCGTCGCGCCGCTGGGTTCGGAGCTCAGCACCAGGTTGCCGTCGGACGGCGTCAGGCGGATCGGGGGAATCGTCTGGGCC
>JBCCGX010000427.1:0-7946 GCA_039029035.1 Acidobacteriota bacterium
CCTGGATGATCCTATGGATCTGGTAATGGTCAAGTCGATCCACGACCTCGGGCACGTGATGGGCAAGAAGACGATCGCCGAGTTCGTCGAGAACGAGCGTATCCTGAGCAAGCTGGAGGAGGTCGGAATCGACTATGCCCAAGGCTTCCATGTCGGCCTGCCGCGTTCTCTGGAAGAGGTCGGTGCCGAGCTGAAGTCGGGGCCACGGAGGCTGCCGTCGCGGACGCCCTCGGCGCGAGCCTGGTCTGAGGCGCAAGCCCAGTCGGAAGGGCGTCTCAACGGCAACCGGCGGCATCTCGCGGGGGAAGCTGCAGGTGCGTCTCAGGCGGGCACAGCCCAGACGGCCGCAGCCCAGGCGGGCACAGCCCAGACGGCCTTCCGAATCTTGCAGGTCGACGACGATGGTGCGCGCGATGACCAAGGGAGGGCTGGAGCTCGCCGGCTTCGAAGTCTGGTCTGCTGCCTCAGGTGAGGAGGCCCTGGCCTTGGTCGCCCAGCTCGGCTATCCCCACCTTGCCCTGGTCGATCTGATCATGCCGGGCATGAGCGGTCTCGAGCTGTGTCGCAAGCTGCAGGCATCGATCGATCTACCGATCATCATGTTGACCTCGATGGAAGACTCGGACACCGAGGTCGAGACGATCAAAGAAGTGGCCGAGGACTTCATCACCAAGCCGTTCGTGCTGGCAGTGCTGGTGGCGCGCATCGAGCGCGTTCTGCGTCGTGTCGGCAGTTTCCCCTATGCTGAGGCACCTCGCCTACGCGTCGACGAGCACCTCGAGGTCGAGCTCGGCCGGCGTCGGGTCCTGATCGATGGGCAGCCGGTGTTCATGACGCCGATCGAGACCAAGCTATTGCAAGTGCTGATGCAAGGCGAGGGCGCGGTGGTGACCACTGACGCCCTCTTGCGCCGGGTGTGGTCGGATGCGACGGTCGGCGAGCCGGCATTGAGAACCCATATCGCGCGCTTGCGGCGCAAGATCGAGAAGTCACCCAACCAGCCGCGGTACGTCCTGACCCGACGCGGCCGGGGTTATTACTTCGGTCCGCGCACGCACTAGGCCCCTGTCGCACCCGTGTCCCATCGTCTGGCACCGGTTTAGGCCTGGCGCAGACAGGAGCTAAAAAAAAGCTCCTGTGCGGGTGGCCCACAGACAGAGCCTAAAAGTTTTAGCCTCTGTTGTTTTGGCGCGACGACAGAGGCGTTAGGTTTTGACCTCTGTTGTCTGAGCCCGCAGACAGAGGCAAAGAGTTCTAGCCTCTGTCGGTGGGCCCCGCAGACAGAGGCAAACAGTTTTAGCCTCTGTTGTTTGCCACGCTATTGCTGCTTCCACTCGGTGGAGCACATGGCGATCGGGATGGTGGCGTAGCGCACGAAGCCGGTGTCGGAGCGGCTGGCGTTGACGGTGAGGGAGAAGGTCGGGTTGAACCGACAGTCCTCGGGGAAGTATTGCATCAAGGCGCGACGGATCGCGTCCTGCAGGTCGATCTGTGCCTGATCGAGCGACGAATCGGCGTTTTTGCCGGTAGCGCCTCCGTCCGGTGGCGGGTTCTTGGTTGCGGCCTGGTCGACGTAGGGGGAGGTGGTGAAGTCGCCGACGTCGATGTAGCGTTCGACTGAGGCGGCCGACAGCTGATCGAGGTCGGTGAAGGCGTTAGCGCTGCTCGCGTCGACCACAAAGATGCGGCTGCGACCGGTTCGGGCGCAGGCGTCGATGGGGTTGCCATCCTCGTCGAACGCCTCGGCGACCTGGGGTTCGAAACTGGTGAAGACCAGCACTCCGACGAGGGCGAACGCCTGGGTGATCACCCGATCGTCCGGCTCGAGGGAGAGGACCCAGCCACGATCGCCGGTGGTGCGGTCGATCAGGTGGTTGGCCGTCGTATTGACGTCGTCCGCACCGATGGCCGCGTAATCGGTCTCCACCCGCGGCAGACGCCGACTGTCGTTGCGCGTGTAGTCCTCGTCGACGAGGGTGAGGAAGCGCCCGCCGATGCCGTTGCGCTGCCACAGGTCGTGGCGATTGCCGGTGCCGAAGGCAATGGCGTATTGGTCGATGTCCGGTACGAACATGAGCGTCGGCGTCATGTAGACCGGTCGCGCCCCGGTATCGAAGATGGCGAACGGCTCCCAGGCGAGGTCGGTGATCCGTTGCACGGTGATCGACTGGCCGCCGGAGAGGGGGCTGCCCAACAAGCTGGCGTTGGTCAGCGTGACGTCGGCCAGGGCGGGCACCGTCCCGCCCGAAGCGCGGGCCGTGAGATCGACTTTGTAGACCTTGCCAGCGGTGGTGGCAGCATAGATCGTGTCGAGCAGGCCGTCCTGGTCGCGATCGAGGGCGGCCGGCGCGGCCGGCATCGAACCTTCGAGCTGGCGTTTGTAGATCGCCCGACCGGTCTCGATGTCGATCATGTAGAGCCAGTTGCCGCGCCGCGCCGCGTCCGGATCTTCCGAGTCGAGGCCGCCTCCAAAAATGGCGACGAAGCGATTCTCGATGTCGTTGGGCAGGGTGGCCGGATCGCAATCACTGCCGGTACAGATCTCGATCTGGCCGATGAGTGGCTTGGACCAGGTGTCGCCGAGATCGTGGAAACCGTTGCCGTCCGGCGTCGGCGCGAGCCCCGAGGTCGGATCGATGGGGAAGGCCGAATCGTCTTCGTCGAGGAAGAGAAGGTCGCGCGTCGTGGGGTCGAGATCGGGGTGCTGGTCGGTGAAGGACCAGAGCTCGGCAGGGAAGGCCTTGGGGTTGCCAGCGTCGACCGAGCAATCAGGGGAGGACTGAAGCCCGCCGCCGGGGGCGAGGTCGAGGCACGAGGGCACGATGCCGCCGACCGGAATCGGGTAGGGTTTCGGGTCCGGGTCCTGCGGGCTCGGCGCCGGGGTCTCCATCTTGTCGGGCTGGGTGATGTCGAGGGCATAGTAGCCACTGACGAAACCCGGCACGGTGCCGCCGCCCATGACGTCGCCGCCGGCGCGCAAGCCGCCGATCAGCACACTGCGCCACTCGCGATCCTCGGCCCGTGGATTGGTGCCGTTGTGCTGCGGGTCGATGTAGGCGTCGGCCAGCCGAGTGTGGCCGTCGAGGGAGTAGACGTGAGCACCGGAGACGCCGGGGTCGGCCACCGCCGAGCCATCGAACTGCTCGCCGACGACCGGCATCGCCAGGCGGGGCATATAGGAGAAGAGCTCGGTCCCCGTGCCATCGGTGAACAGCGGCACGTTGCGCTGCAGGGTGGGATCGTAGATCAGCTGGCGGATCCCGGCGTCGAAGAAGTGCAACTGGCCGTCGTTGGCGGCGACGATCAACATCTTGCGGCGCCAGAAGTTGCGCCGCGCGAAGTCGCGGTAGCCGTTCAGGTCGCTGCGGAAGAAGCGCAGGTGGTTGGGGCTGGTGAGCACTTCGGGATCGGCATGGAAGATGTCACCGAGGACGAACTCGAAGGTTTGATCCGGCGCGAAGCCTTCCGGATCGACCACCACCTCGGTCTTGATCTTGAGCGTGTTGCCGATGATCTTCGTCGCTTCGGCCTCGGCGGTCGCTTCGGCAGCGCTCGACAGATCACCGACGGCGACCGAGTCGTCGATCAGGCCGAGGCCGCGCCACAGGTCGTACCGGTCGGGCTCCGACGTGGGTGGCTGGAACAGCCGCAAGGATGTCGGCACGTCGAGCTCGGCATCGCTGGGATCGGGCTCCTGGGCGTAGAGCACCCGGCGCTCGTCGGTGCCGCCGCCGAGCTTCAGGGTACCGAGCTCGACCTCGGTCGGCGTCGGCGCCTGGCCCACCAGCACTTCACCGGCATTCCACAGATGACAGGAGGCCTGTAGGCCGGCATCCTCACAACAGCGGGTGCAGGGCTCGCCGCTGCCCGGCGGCGGCGGCAGGTAGGGGGTGTCGTCGTCATTCAGCGGCAGGGGCTCGCGGTAGCTGTCGATGCGGCCGGGCCACACCGAAAGGTTGGGCAGGGGCGTGAAGCTCGACAGGTAGATCTTGTCGGAGGTCTCGTTCTGCACCGTTGGCACCGAGGCGCTGGCGAAGGAGCGCGCTTCGATCCGGATGTCGTTGAAGATCTGCGTCAGCGCGGCAACCAACTCCTGCTTGTTTTGCGGATAGATCGGCTCGCCGGTCCCACCGTTGGCCGCCATGCAGGTGAGGCGGTTGCCGGAGTTGTTCTGCACACCAAAGGCGACGACGAACGTGTTGACGCTGCTTTGGGCTTTGAGGCCGGCGGTGCCCGAGCACGCGTCGGGGCCGGAGCAGGTCTCGTCGCCGTCGGTGATGATCAGCAAGTACTTCTTGCGGCAGGCCCAGGATGGGTCTTGTGCCGCCGCCAGGTCCTCCCAGCCGGTGGCGTTGGGGCAGGCGCCGTGAGCACAGCCGGTGTACCAGGTGCGGAAGTCCTTGATCGAGTTGCCGAGAGGTGTCGCGCCGTCGGAGATCAATGGCCGCTGACTGTCGTCCTTCAGGCGCAGAACGCCCTCGCGGTTCTCGCACACGGCAGAGCCGGAACAGTCGGTGTCCTTGTAGCAGACCGAATCATCGTCCGAGCACTCGCCTCGTCGGTCATCCCTGAAGTAGCCTGAGACGCCGAAGTAGGGCTCACCGTCGCGACTTCCCGGGGCGAGACGAGCCAGGATGTCGGTCTTCTGGTCATCGTTCCAGTCGAGCGGAATCAGATCGCCGAAATCAAAGTGGTCGACGTCGTTGCTACCGTCGTCGTCGGTGTCGTTGCGCGGATCGCTGGTGTCGGTGGGCCAGCGCAGGTTGTAGTCCGACGAGCTGTCGGGGTACTTGTCGGAGCCGGTGTCGGCGTTGTCGTCGATCCCCGCACAGGTGTTGCCGGCACTGCCGTCCGCCGCCTGACTTTGGGAAAAGAAGCCCATCTCGTCGGCATTGCGTCGGGCGCCATTGTCCCAGGCGATGAACTCGTCGACCAGATCGTAGTAGACGTGCTTCTCGTCCTTGAAAGTCCTCGAGGAGCAGTCGTCGTTGTCGCAGCGGTCGATCCTCAGCTTGGAGCGATACTTCGCCGCACCGTAAGGCCAGTTGTCTTTGTCGTCCTGCCAGTACCTGACACGATAGGTCTTGTCGTCTTGGTCGTCGCGGATGTAGACCGTGCGGGTGCATTGCTGGACCGAGCAATGCTTGGGCAACAGCTGCACACGGCTGACCTCCCATTCGTCGTCGAGGTCGGCCGGGTACTCGGCGTAGCAGCCGCGGGCCCAGATGCTCGAGTTGGTGCCGTTGTCACAGCTCCAACCCCAGCCGAAGTTCTCTAAGGCTCCGGCAGTGGGGTAGCGACGCAGGCTATCGAGCTGGATCCCCTGGTTGGCTGTCGTACCGTCGGGCTCGGTGGCGGCAAATGCGTACTGCCAGTGCTTGGATCTGACCCACAGATCGTCCTGGTTGTAGGTGGCGAAGCCGAATTGCACCCCTTCGACCGACTGTAAGACCTCGTGGAGAGCCTCTTTCGCCTGGTAGAACTTCGACGCTGGATCGTCGCCATTGCGCAGAGCGTAGCAGTCGCCGCTCGGACACAGCGGTTGACAGTCGCCGCGATCGAAGCTCTCCTGGGTGCACTGCGGCGTCCAGTGCATCGAGCCCGAGGTGTCGAAGAGGATGAACACAAAGGGCTCACCGCTCGATTGGCGCAGCAGGTCGCGGTCGTCGGCCTGCACCGGTGGGGCGAGCAGGCAGGTAGCGGCGAGCAGGCAAGCGGCGACGAGCCGTGCCCAGGTCGATTTAGTTAAAGTCTTCGAGGCAAAAGAATGTCGGCGCATCGCGGCCCTCCCGGCGCTGTGCTTATTGGATGGCGATCACGCCATCGGCGTTGTAGACCTCGTCGGCACTGGCGGGAGTGCGGATCGGCGACAGGAAGTAGCGCGCGGTCTGGGTGTTCTGGGCCTGCACGGTGACGGTGGTCTCTCTCGCGTCACCGGTCTCGTAGATCGGTGTGGTCTCGGTGGTCGGCCAGCTCACTCGCTGGGCGGTGGAGCTCAGGACCACCGAAAACGAGTGGAACTGGTCTTCGCCTTCGTTGGCGATCGATAGTGGAGGCGCCTGCGGCGGGCCCACGGCCTGGACTCGCGATGTGGTGACTCGATGCCCGAGCCAGCGACTGGCACCGGACGGCCCTTCGATGATGGCGAAGCGCTCGCCCCGCCAGTCGTGGGTCACCAGGACCGCAGCGAGGCTGGCGTGGAGGCCAGATTCCGCCGCGTAGAAGTTGTTGGTGATGACTTTTTCGGTGCCGCCGAGTTGCATTTCGAGCTCGGTAGCGAAGATCAGGCCCATGCCCAGCACGCTCAGGAGCAGGGCCACCATGAGAACCAGGACCATGGCGCTGCCATCCTGGTGGGTGCGACGATTTCGCGCTTTGCTCACGATAGATTCCTCAGCTTGACGATGGTTTGAAGATGGCGTTTGCGCACTTTCGACAGGGCGCCCGAGTTGAAGACTGAGTCCGAGAGATCGTGGTCTTCGATGCTGCCCAGGTCGCGGCCGGCAAAGGTGCGATCCGGTGACTCGGCTTGGACGACCGTGCTGAGGCGGGCGAACAGGACCTGGGCGCCGAGCGCCGCCCAGGTTCTGGAGCCCGGCGCCGGGCTCAGACCGTCGTCATCGTCGGGGTGGTTGTACAGCACCTCGTCTTCGTCGCGGCCCACCGCCTGGCCCGCAGCGTCGAATCCGTCCGCCACCCGACCATCGACCGGCGGCAGGTCGACCCCCAGGGCCACCTGCAGGTCGAGCACGCCGGTGGACACATCGATCGAGCCGTCCGGGTGCAGGTCGTCGCTGCCGGGGTAGAAGCGGGCGCGGGAGAGAGCCGGTCTCGGGAGACTCGTCGAGTCGCCAGCGATACTCCAGGCCTCACGGATGTAGAAGCGGTACTCCTCCAGCAGGCCGATCGAGCCGATCATCCGCGGTAGCTGGACGCTGGTGCCGTCGGGGAGGATGACCTGCGTGCCGCCAGAGCCCTGCAACAGCGTCGTACCCAGATTCATTCGGCCGTACTCGTTGGCGTATTGTTGGTTGGACTCGTTCGAACTCAAGATGAGGCCGATCGTCAAGCTGGGGTCGCCCTGGGCGCCGAGGGCCGTGCCGGCCGGATTGAGCTCCATGACGGCGAAGGCGCCAGGATTGAATCGATCGCGCACGATGAACGCTTCAGGGCGCTGCGGCGTGGCCGCCAGCGCGGCGCCGAGAACCTGGCGCAGGGTCTCGAGATCCTGGGTGACGCCGATCTCGGGGTTCTGTTGAATCGTGACGCTCGCCATGCCATTGCCATCGAGCGTCAGCGTCTGCTGCGGCTCGATGAAATAGACCGGCGTGCTCAAGACGCCACGGACGGTCAGCACATCCGAGCCCTCGACCACGCCGGGGGTCGTCAGGTCGCTGCCGATCCGGGTATCGGGTGGCACGTTGTTGGTCACGGCGATCGCCAGGCCGTTGGGGAACACGCCGCCGTTGATGTTTCCGGCCAGGTCCGGATCGATGCCTTCCGGAACGCCGCCGAGGCCGGTCATCTCGAGCATTCGGGTCATTTCCTGCTGCGCCACCCGCTGGTTGTTCTGCAGGTCGGAGATGGCAGTCTGGCTGCGCGTTACGGTGCCGCCGGAGTCGACCAGGCTGAGAGCGGCGATCAACACCACGGCGACGATGCCCAGGGTGACGACGACTTCCAGAAGACTGAAGCCGGCAACCGGTCGGCGGTACTGGGCTTTTCTGTTCCGCGCTTTGCGGCGCTGAGCGCGCCGGTGGGAGGAGAGCGTGATGTGCATGGGAGGCGACCTGGATTCGATCTCAGAACGTCCGGACGAGGCGCGTTCTGAGGCTGCCGGCACCGAGGTCGTCGCCCCCGGCGCGCTGGCTTTCCATCTGCACGTCCTGCTCGCGGAAGTGTCCGAACGAGCTGTCGGCGATCTGGCGCAACGGACGATCGAAGAG
>JBCCGX010000428.1:0-7945 GCA_039029035.1 Acidobacteriota bacterium
CGAGGCCGTCGACACGCCGGGGCTCGAGGATCTCGATCTGTTGGCACTCGACGACGCGTTGAACGGTCTCCAGGCCTTCGATCCACGCCAGTGCCAGGTCATCGAGCTGCGCTTCTTCGGCGGCTTGACCGTGCCCGAGACGGCCTCGGTGTTGAATATCTCGCCGGCCACGGTGAAGCGCGAGTGGATGTGCGCCAAAGCCTGGCTGCTGCACGAAATGCGGAGCGCCTGAGCTTCTACCCGGTCATGCCGCCAGACGGAGCGATGGATCCCGAGCGCTGGCATCGTGTCAAGGCCATCCTCGGCCCGGCCCTGGAGCTGCCGGTCGAAGATCGCGAAAAGTTCCTGCAGCGCACCTGCCCCGAGGCACCTCTGCGAGACGAAATCCGCCGGTTGCTCGACGCCTACGCCGGCCACAGCACATTCCTCGAAGAGCCCCTTGCTCTGCCCACCGGCGGCGACACGGCCGGAACGCAGCAGCCCGGCGATCGACTCGGCGACTATCGCATCCTGCGCAGCCTCGGCGAAGGGGGTATGGGGGAGGTCTACCTCGCCGACCAGGAGCTGCCGATCCGGCGACGTGTGGCGCTGAAGCTGATCCGCCCGGACCTCGGAAGTCGTCGTTTCGAAGCGCGCTTCGAAGCGGAGCGCCAGGCCCTCGCCTTGATGAGCCATCCGAACATCGCCCAGGTCTACGAGGCCGGCGACGTACAAGTCGGCCAATCGAGCCGGCCGTTCTTCGCCATGGAGTATGTCGACGGACGCCCTCTGAAAGCCCATTGCGACGCCGAAAGACTGGGCATCGAAGAGCGCATCACTCTCTTCACCGCGGTTTGTCGCGGCGTCCAGCACGCCCATCAGAAAGGCATCATCCATCGTGACCTCAAGCCGTCCAACGTGCTGGTCGCGGTCGACGACGGCCAGCCGGTGCCCAAAATCATCGACTTCGGCATCGCCAAGGCGACGGGCGACTCGACGAGAGCTGCGGGCCAGACCCTTCTCACCGGCCAGGGCCAGTGGATGGGTACCCCCGAGTACATGAGCCCCGAGCAGGCTGGTGGCGCGGCCAGCTCGGTGGACACGCGCAGCGATGTCTACTCGCTGGGGGTCATGCTCTACGAGCTGCTCGCCGGAGTCCCGCCATTCGATGTCCGAGCGTTGCAGGAGGCCGGCTTGGCGGAGCTCCTGCGCACCTTGCGCACGACCGATCCGCCGTCGCCCAGCGAGCGGCTCAGAGGCCTCGGAGACCCAGCTCGGACGGTGGCCCGGGACCGCCGCCTCGATGTCGCCGGCCTCATCCGCCGCCTGCGCGGCGACCTCGATCACGTGGTGCTCAAAGCGGTCGAGAGCGAGCCCGACCTACGCTACGCCTCGGCCGCCGAGCTGGCGGAGGATCTGCGGCGTTGTCTGCACGACGAGCCGCTCCTCGCTGGCTCGCCGGGCAGCCTCTACGCGGTACGCAAATGGATCCGCCGGCATCGCTTGGGCTTCACTGTCGTCGGTCTTCTCTTGCTGTCGTTGACCATCGGCATCATCGGCACCACCCACGGCCTGGTCCAGGCACGCCGAGCCGAGCGCGTCGCGCAGGAGCAGAGCGTCGAGGCACAGGGCGAAGCGCGCCGCGCCAGTCGCGAGGCAGCCACCACGGCACGGGTGACCGACTTTCTACTCGACATCTTCGACGCGTCCAATCCCGCCCTGCCGGCGAAGCCCGGCCTGACTCTCCGCGAGGTCCTCGACCGCGGCGCGGTGCGCGTGCGCGAGGAGCTGGTTGATCAGCCCGAGGTCCAGGCCCGCTTGATGATCGCCATCGGCCGGACCTACCACAGCCTGGGGCAGCATCATGTCGCGCGAGACCTGCTGCGGGAATCCCTGGCGATCAACCAAAGCCAGTTCGACGATCCGCACCTGGAGATCGCCCGCAGCCGGCTGGAGCTATCGACCATCCTACGGCGTCTGGCCGATCACGACGAGAGCCGCCGCCTGATCGAGCAGGCTCTCGCCACCCGGAAACAGATCCTCGGCCCGGATCATCCGCAGGTGGCCGAGGCCCTCGACAAGCTGGGATTGCTGCTCAAGAGCATCACCGAGGTCGAGGCATCCCGGGAAGCCCTGGAAGAAGCCCTGAAGATACGCCAGCAACACTTCGCGCAAGATCCCCTCGCGGTCAGCCAGACAGCCAACAACCTGGGGCTCCTCTTCGTCGAGATCGAGGACTTCGACCGGGCTCAACCCCTGCTGCGGCGCGCGGCGGAGATCATCGAGCAGAACCTCGGCCCCGACCATCCACAGCTCTCCTACAGCCTCAACAACCTCGGCATCCTCGAAAGCCAGAGCGGCAACCGCGAGGCGGCACGAATCTTCTTCGAGCGCGCTCTGGCGATCGACGAGAAAGCCTATGGCCCTACACACCTGTACATTGCGATCGGGCGCTACAACCTCGCCGAGCTGGCTTTGGAGGACGGTGACTGCGGTACCGCCAGGGCTCAGTTCGGAGGTGTGCGGGAGATCCTCTTGCAACTCTTCGACGCGGGACATCCTCGGATCGCCGACGTCACTCGGCGGCTGGAGGAATTGCCCACAGCCTGTCCACCCAGGTGAATCCAACCGGACCAGAGCGCAGACCTACGAGCTACACGACAACATCGAGCATCCCGGCCGATGCCGGGCCCACTCGGGACGTTTACCGGCGTACTCTTCCTTGTCCGGCTGCTCGTCGTAGGGTCGACGCATCACCTCGAGCAACTCGGCGACCAGGGAGCCGTCGCCCTCCTCCGCTTTGTCGATCGCCAGTTGCGCCAGGTAATTGCGCAGCACGTACTTCGGGTTGACTGCGTGCATGGCTGCCCGCCGCTCGGCGTCGGACGTACCGTCTTCGCGCACTCGGGCCCTGTAACGCTCCAGCCAGGCCTTGACAGCGGCCCGGTCGTCCGCGGTCAGCTCGTCCGGCGCATAGTAGGCATCGGTCAGAGGCGCCATGAGCTGGTCTTCAGAAGCCTGGTCGGGTCCCTCGGCGGAGACCTCCGCCAGCTGCCGGAAGAAGATCGTCATGTCGGTCTCCACCCGCTGCAAGACCGTGTAGAGGTCGCTGACGAGCTGCTCGTCCGCCTCGCCGTCCAGCGCCTTCAAGCCCAGCTTGCGCGCCGTCAGGACCCGCTGCTCCTCGCCCAGGGTGCGCGAGTAGACCTGCAGGGCCTCTTCGAGCGGCTCGACGGCCTCGATCAGGGGATAGATCGCCTCGGCCAGGCGAACGAGGTTCCACAGGGCGATCTGGGGCTGATGGCCGAAGCGGTAGCGCCGGCCGCCGGCGTCGGTGGTGTTCGGCGTCCAGTCGGGATCGTAGTTGTCGAGCCAGCCGTAGGGGCCGTAATCGATGGTCAGCCCGAGGATCGACATGTTGTCGGTGTTCATCACCCCGTGCACGAAGCCGACCCGCATCCAGTGGGCGATCATCACCGCCGTCCGGCGACAGACCTCTTCCAGCCAGCCTAGGTAAACCTCTTTGCTCGGCTCGCCGAGCTCGGGGAAGTGGGTGGTGATGGTGTAATCGGCCAGGCGTCGCAGGACCTCGTGATCCTGCCGCGAGGTGAAGATCTCGAAGTTGCCGAAGCGGATGAACGATGGCGCCACTCGGCAAACGACGGCGCCAGGCTCCGGCTTGGGATGCCCGTCGTAAAACATGTCGCGCACCACCTCATCACCTGTGGCGACGAGGCTCAAGGCACGGGTGGTGGGCACGCCGAGGTGGTGCATCGCCTCGCTGCAGAGGAACTCACGCACCGAGGAGCGCATCACCGCCCGGCCATCGGCCGAGCGCGAGTAAGGTGTCGGCCCGGCCCCCTTGAGCTGCAACTCCCAGCGTTGACCGCGGTGGACCACCTCCCCCAAGCCCAGGGCCCGGCCATCGCCGAGCTGCCCGGCCCAATTGCCGAATTGGTGGCCGCCATAGCAAGCGGCGTAGGATTCCATCCCCGGCAGCAGTCGATTGCCACCGAACACCTCGGCGAAGGCCTCCTCGGCGCAGGCCTCGGGCGAGAGGCCCAGCATTTCCGCTACCTCCCTCGCACAGGCCACCAGACGCGGCTGGCGAACGCGCGTCGCCGCCACGCGCGAAAAGCATGCACCGAGGACCTGGCGCCGGTGGTTACGGCTCTCCGGGTCCGCCGGCAGCTGGCGCACAAAACTGTTGTCGAACTGCAAACCGTCGAGGGTCTGGGCTTCTAAGGTCTGGGGTTCTAACGTCACGGGAGGCTCCTTGCGGTGCGGAAGAAGCTCGCAGTCGAGCGAGACGATTATCTATTACGTCCACTCGCCATGCCGGGAATTCAAATCCTGGGCGCCAGAGTCGCAGCTGATTCATGGAGCACGGGGACGTTACCCGGATGTTTCAACCCAGGAGCCCTAGGGTTACCATGATCCCATGCCTAGCCGAGCCCCGCGCCCTTCCCGGGTCTCACTACCATGCCTCGACGCACCACCGGCGACGGTGCTCGAATGGTTGGTCGAGCGCTTTCCGCGGGTCGATCGCCAGATCTGGGTCCGGCGTATGGAGCGCGGGCTGGTCACGGACGACGCGGACACAGCCCTCGGTGTCGACGCACCGTTCGTACCCCATTTGCGGATCGCCTACTTCCGCGAGGTCGACGAGGAGCCACCGCCACGCGGTGAGATCCACCTGCTCCACCGAGACGCCCACTTGGTGGTGGCCGACAAACCGCCCTTCATGCCGGTTACCCCGGCCGGCGGTGTCGTTCGCGGCTGTTTGCTCTACCGACTCGAGGACCAATTGGGCATCGAGGGCCTGGCTCCGGCCCACCGGCTCGATCGGACAACCTCCGGCCTGGTGATGCTGACCCGCCGCCGCGAAGAGCGGGGCACCTACACCGGTCTTTTCGCCGATCGGCGAATCGAGCGTACTTACGTCGCCATCGCCCGGGTGCCAGAGCGGCCGGCGACCCGCGAATGGAGCATCGCCAGCCGTATTGTCAAGGGCGAGCCCTTTTTCCGCATGCGTGAGATCGACGGCGAAGCCAACGCCTGGACCCAGGTGCACCTCGAGCACTGGCAGAACGGGTGGGGGCGCTTCCGCCTCCGTCCCGAAACCGGCAAGACCCATCAACTGCGCCTGCACATGGCACGCCTCGGGTGGCCGATCCACGGCGACCGCTATTACCCCGAGCTGCAGCCCGAACAGCCCGACGATCCGAGCCAGCCCCTGGCCCTGGTGGCCAAGCGCCTCGAGTTTCGCGATCCGATCACCGGCGAGGATCGGCTCTTCGACAGTCGCCTGGAGCCGCAGGCTCCCTGCGGCCCGTCGATCCTACGCCCCGATGATGCAAGGGAGACCGTATCGTGACCAGCACAATGAACCTCTTCTCGATCGCCCTTTTGACGACCCTCTGGACCGCCACAGTTCCGACACCTCTGGCGGCGCAATCGACGGCGGACCTGTCCCTGGTGCCGATTCTCACCGGCCTCGCCAGGCCGGTGGCCGTCCGCCATGCGGGTGACGGCTCCGGGCGCTTGTTCATCGTCGAGCAAGCAGGGCGAATCCTGGTCTGGGACGGCTCGAGCGAGCCGTCCGTCTTCCTCGACATCAGCCCGCTGGTCGACGGCGCCTACGGCGAACAGGGCCTTCTGGGGCTGGCTTTTCATCCCGAGTTCGCCACCAACGGCCTCTTCTTCGTCAACTACATTCGCGACCCCGGACCCGGCAAGGATCGCACCGTCATCGCCCGCTATCGTGTCTCGGAGGGCGACCCCAACCTCGCCGAACCCAGCTCCGCCCTCACCATCCTCGAGATCGAGCAAGAATTCGCCAACCACAACGGCGGCAACATCCTCTTCGGCCCGGACGGCTATCTCTACATCGGCATGGGCGACGGCGGCTCCCTCGCCGATCCTTTGCAACGCGCCCAAGACAAAGAATCACTGCTCGGGAAAATGCTACGCATCGATCCCGATGCCTCGCCCACCGGGGCGAACGAGCTCTGCGGCCTCGAGGCCTCTTACGGGATCCCGCTCGGCAACCCGTTCGCCGGCATCGGCGACGGCTGCGACGAGATCTGGGCTGTCGGCCTGCGCAATCCTTGGCGCTGGAGCTTCGATCGCGAAACCGGCGACCTGTTCATCGGCGATGTCGGTGAGAGCTCGCAAGAAGAGATCGACTTCGCCGCCGCCGGTGTCGGCGGCCAGAACTTCGGCTGGAGCTGCAAAGAAGGCACGCTGGAGCAAAATTTCAACCCCTGCCTGCCCGAGCCTCTGACCGATCCGATCATCACCTACCCGCACAGCGTCGGCTGCGCGGTGACCGGTGGCTACCGCTACCGCGGCGGCATGGTGGCGCTGCAAGGCACCTATGTCTTTGCCGACGCCTGTAGCGGCAACATCTGGTTCGCCACCGAGACCTCGCCAGGGGAGTGGTCCCGCACCCTGTGGGCCGCGGCGCCCGGACGGATCATCGTCTCTTTCGGCGAAGACGAGAACGGCGAGCTCTACATCGTCGACCACGCCGGCACCGTGTTGCGCTTCGAAGGCCCCTGCATGGCAGACGCCACCACCCTCTGCCTCAACCAAGGGCGCTTCCGCGTGAGGGTGCAGTGGGACACGGGCACCGAGACCGGCGACGGTCAAGCAGTGCCGGGCGGTACCGGCGACTCGAGCAACCTATGGTTCTTCAGCCCCAACAACTGGGAGCTACTGGTCAAAGTGCTCGACGGCTGCGCCATCAACAACCACTATTGGGTCTTCTTCGCCGCCACCACCGATGTCGCCTTCACTGTCGATGTCACCGACACACTGACCGGCGCCAGCCGCCAATACGCCAACCCACTGGGGCAAGCGGCCGACGCGGTCACCGACACCTCGGCCTTCGCCACCTGCCCGTGAATCACAGGACTGCGTCAAACCGGGCTGCGCCAAACCGGGCTACGCCAAACCGGGCTGCGCCAAACCGGGCTGCGCCAAACCGGGCTGCGCCAAACCGGGCTACGCCAAACCGGGCTACGCCAAACCGGGCTGCGCCAAACCGCATGATCGTGCCACGCCGAGCTTGCTATACTGTTTTTGGGGTTTGATCCAAAGTCAACTCATTAGCCCCACAATGGGGATATGGAGGGTCGTCACATGCCAATCGAAGTCCGTCTCAATGGGGATGAAAGCGGTTCGGGTTTTCTTATTGCTCCGGTGGGGACGGAAGTGTTTCCGGTGCCGATCGGCATCCGCACCGTCGATGGCTCCCAGGCCGAGGTCGAGATCGAAGTCGCGCCCCAGGGCGCTATGGTGGAGATCGAGTCGACCCGCGTCCAAGCCGGACAGGTGGAGAGCCGGGTCTGGATCCACGCCACCTCGCCCAGCCAGCAGCTCAACGACATCGTGCTGCGCTTCCATGTCGACGGCAACATCGAGGCCACGCTGAGTCTGACTGCGATCTCCAACCCTCGGGTCTGGTTCGACGGCCGGTTCGAAGTGCGTTTCTCCACCGGCGCCGGCTTCTACAACGCCCCGCGCGGCGGCGACGGCTGGATGTGGGTGCTCGAAGACGAGCCCGATTTTTGTCCTGCCGATCCCAACGACAGCGTCCCGACGCGGGTCGACAAGCCAGGCACCGGGCGAGTGATTCGCTTCCAGGACGGCTTGTTGAACCGGCCCCATGTGCCACCGATCGGGGTCTTCGTGCACACCGTCGAAGGCGAGGTCGGCGGCAGCCGAGTGCGCTTCACCTCGGGCGATCCGGCAATTGGTCAAGCAGTGCACCTCGGCCCAGATACTTACTTCGCCTCCAACCGGCCGGTGGACCCAGCCGACCGAGCCGCCGGCCTGGTACCGGAAGAGCAGCATCCCGACGGCTTCCAGCCGATGGCCAACCCCGAGATCCACCTTTCCAATCTCTTCTCCGGTAGCTCGCGCATCGGCCCCTTCGTCGACGGCACGACCGAGAGCGACC
>JBCCGX010000429.1:0-7940 GCA_039029035.1 Acidobacteriota bacterium
GAAGGCATCCACGCTCCGTTCATCCCACACCAGCTTCCAGCCAGGCCAAGCCGGTGCAATATGCTCGAGAAACGCCAAGGGCCCGCGTTCGTACGCCGAATTGAAGGCTTGAAACGCCGTCATGGCATTGTCGTTGGCTTAGCCCAGCTCATAGAGATCAAACTCATCAAAAGGGCTGCCAAAACCCATCGCGAGCTTGTTGTCGAAATCGATCAGATAGCCGCCTTCGGCGAAGGCCCAGTCCATGAGCTCGTCTGTCTCTTTCGTCGCCTTCAGGCAGGCAACGGCTTTTGTCGGGCCCTCTGCAAAGGTGTAAATGCAGCCAAGCCCCGCCCACTGATCGTAGAAGGCGGTCGCTTGCTGGTTACGAATGACGACGAAGTTGGCTCGATGTCCCATGTGCTGAAGATCCTCGCTCGTCCTTAGTCAGAATCTTCAAAGTACCATAGGACGTATGCCGCATCTGTTGCCGAGGACAACATCCGGCCGTCTCGTGATGGTCGCCTGGGCAGCAGGCCTGAGCGGGATGGTGCACATGGCGTCGCGGCCGAATCCCTACCTGCTCCATGTGCGAGAGATACCCCCGCCGCATCCCTTTCCGTGGCTCGAGGTGGCGATTCTCGGTGGGTTCATGACCGCCGAAGCGTTTCTGCTCTGGGCTGCCGTCGAGCCCTCGGTACGGCTGGGAATAGGCCCGGTTGCAGCAACGGTTCTCTTCGGGCTCATGTCTTTCGCTGCCATCCTCGGGAGCATGCACTCGAGCAACGCCTACGGCTGGCATTTGATGTGGCTGCTCGCGTTGACTCTGGTGACGTTCTTGGTGGCCCTCGGGTCGGGGGTTCGAAAACTCGTCGCCACTCTCGGACGTCGTTAGACTCGGTCCATGTGGACGGAGAAGCCCTCGAGCTCCCTACCGCCCGGTCAACGGGCCAGCGAACGTTTCCCACGTTTCGGAGCCGCTACGCGACCGCTGCCGACGGTGCCGGAGGAGGTCACGTTGCGGATGACCGGGGCCATCGAAGCGTCCGGTGAGATCGGGGTTGAGGAGCTGCGGGCGTTGCCGCGTCGGGAGCAGGTGAGCGATCTGCACTGTGTGACCACCTGGAGCAAGCAAGGCCTCCGCTGGGGTGGTTGGCGCCTGGCCGATCTCTACCAACAAGTGATCGTGCCGCGTTTCAAACCGCGGCCGAAAGCCCAGTGGCTGGTGCTTTTCGGGCTAGACGGCTACTGCTGCAGCCTGTTGCTCGAGGATGCGCTGCGGGACAACGTGTTGATCGCCGAAGAGCTCGACGGCGAACCCCTGTCTCCGGTGCACGGTGCGCCCCTGCGGGTGGTCAGTCCGCGGCAGTATGGTTACAAGAGCCTCAAGCACCTCTGCGGTATCGGACTGCGTGAGAAGCCGGTTCGACTGCCCCTCGGCTTGGAGCATCGGCGCGGCCGCGTCGCCCACCAGGAGCGGCATGCCAGGCTCCTGGCCTGGCTGGTGCGTTTGCCCTATCGGGCCCTGATCGGCCCGACGGGCTATCTGCAGGAGCGTGGTCTCACCAGCTCGGATTTTGTCGGCCGATCGACCTTGCTCGATGGCATCATGCCTGAGTACGAGCAGACTGAGCTGCATCACCTTTGGCTCGACACCGATCCCGAGACAGCCTACCGGACGCTCTGCTCTACGACCGCCCGTGAGATCCGGCTCCTCGGGCCGTTGATGGCCCTGCGCTCGTTGCCAGCTCTCCTCACGGGTCGAAAGATGGGCGGGGATCGCGAGGCTACGGTCTTCTCGGCGCTCGAGAGCGGTGGATTTGCGCGCCTCGCCGAGGAGTCCGGTCGCGAGATCGTCTATGGCGTCGCCGGTCGATTCTGGAAGCTGGCAGGCAACCAACCCGTACGTACCGTCCGCGACCGGGAGAGCTTCGTCGGCTTCGCCGAGCCAGGCTACGCCAAGGCGGCAATGAACTTCATCGTCCGAGCCGAAGGCCGCGGCACCCGGATGCTCACTGAGACGCGAATCCGGTCCACCGACCCGGCATCGAGCCGCAGCTTCCGTCGCTACTGGCGCGTGGTCCGACCTGGCAGCGGCCTCATCCGCCGCAGTTGGCTCACGGCGGTGCGTCGGCGCCACCGCCGCCTGCTCTAACCGAGAGCCTCCGCGATCAGCTTGGCCTGCTCCTTCTTGTGCGCCGCTGCCGAGCCGGTGGCCGGGCTGGCGGACTCGGGACGGGTGATGGCCTGCCAGGGCCAGCGGCCGAAGAGGGTGCGGGTGAGGCGCAGGAGGAGGAAGCTCCAGGCCCCCATGTTGCGCGGCTCTTCCTGCACCCAGAAAGTCGGTGTGCCTTCGGCGTAGGGTGAGAGGGCGGCTTCGAGAAGATCCTTGGATAGTGGGTAGTACTGCTCCAGGCGGATGATCGCGATGTCGTCGCGGCCGGCTTCGCGGCGCGCCGCCTCTAGGTCATAGTAGACCTTGCCGCTGGTGACGAGGATTCGCTGCACTTTGGTCGGGTCGACCTCGGTATCGGGCAGGACGCGGTGGAAGTGTCCTTCGGCGAGCTCGTCCAGGTTGGAGACGGCTCGCGGGTGGCGCAGCAGACTCTTCGGCGACATGACGATCAGGGGTTTGCGCCACGGGCGGACGACTTGCCGGCGCAGACAATGGAAGTACTGGGCCGGGGTGGTGAGGTTGACCACCTGGATGTTGTCTTCCGCCGCCAGATTGAGGTAGCGCTCGAGGCGGGCCGAGGAATGCTCGGGTCCCTGGCCTTCGAAGCCGTGGGGCAGCAACATAACGAGGCTCGAGAGGCGCCGCCACTTGTCCTCGCCTGAGGTGATGAACTGATCGATGATCACCTGGGCACAGTTGGAGAAGTCGCCGAACTGCGCCTCCCACAAAGTCAAGCCATCCGGCGTGTCGAGGCTGTAGCCGTACTCGAAGCCGACGACGCCGACCTCTGACAACGGGCTGTCCCAGACATGGATCCGGGCCTGGCCATCGGCCAGGTGCTGCAACGAGAGATGGGTCTCGCTGGTCTTGAAATCGTAGAGCAGCGCATGTCGATGGCTGAAGGTGCCGCGGCCGGTGTCCTGTCCGGAGAACCGCACCGGGGTCCCTTCGACCACCAGCGAAGCCAGGGCCGTAGCCTCGGCGGCGCCCCAGTCGAGTGGCTGCTCGCCGTCGGCCATCTTGCGGCGATTGTCGAAGAAGCGCCGCAGCTTGCGATGGACGTTGAACTCGGCCGGAATTTCGGTGCTACGCCGCAAGAGGGCGGCCAGCTTCGGTTGCTCCACCCCGGTGGGTACGTCCGGCGTCTCGGCGTCGGCACCGCCGCGATAGGTGTGCCACAGCCCTTCGCCACTGCGTGGTCCGCGCAGCTTGAAAGTCGGGTCCTGGGCCTTGCTGAGCTCGTCCTCGAGATTGCGTGAGCGTTGCTGGCGGATGCTCTCCGCCTCCTCGCGCTCGATGCCGCCGAGCTCCAGCAGGTAGTCGAGATAGCTCTCGCGCACCGATTTGCGCTTGCGGATGACCTCGTAGAGCAAGGGCTGGGTGTAGGACGGCTCGTCACCTTCGTTGTGGCCGTACCGGCGATAGCAGTACATGTCGATGATGACGTCCTGCTGGAACTCCCGGCGGTAGTCCATCGCCACCTGCACCACTTGCGCTACAGCCTCGGGATCCTCGCCGTTGACGTGGAACACCGGCGTCTGGAGCATGCGAGCGACGTCGGTGGCGTATTGGGTCGAGCGTGCCATCTCCGGCGAGGTGGTGAAGCCGATCTGGTTGTTGACGATCACATGCACCGTGCCACCGGTGCGGTAGCCCGGCAGGTTGGCCATGTTGAAGAGCTCTTGAATCACCCCCTGGCCGGCGAACGCGGCATCGCCGTGGACCAGGATGCCGAGACAGCGTCGATGCTCGGTATCGCCGAAGCGCTCCTGCTTGGCGCGCACCCGCCCGAGGAGCACCGGATTGACGAACTCCAGGTGACTGGGGTTGAAGCACAGCGACAGGTGCATCTTGCGACCGTCCGCCGCGGTGCGATCGGAGCTGAAGCCCAGGTGGTATTTGACATCGCCGCGGCCGATCAGCGCCTCGGGATCGTCGTCGGCAAACTCGCGGAAGACGTCGCGCGGGCTCTTGTCCATGATGTTGACCAGGACATTGAGCCGGCCGCGGTGGGCCATGCCGATTACCACTTCCTCGACACCCTGGTCGCCGGCTTCTTCGAGCGCCAGGTCGAGCAGCGGGATCAGGGTCTCGGCGCCCTCTAGGGAGAAGCGCTTGGCACCGAGGAACTTTTTGTGGATGAATTGCTCGAAGAGCTCGGCGTCGGTCAGCTTGGTCAGGATGCGCAGCTTCTCGTCACGGGACAGACGGCGATGATGCTCCGAGTCCTCGAGCCGATTGATCAGCCAGTTCTTCGCCCGCACGTCGTCGATGTGCATGAACTGGACGCCGACCGAACGGCAGTAGGTGGCCTCCAGCAGGGCCAGGATGTCGCGCAAAGTGAGCACAGTCGTGCCGGCGATGGTGGTCGAGGAGAAGAGCGAGTCGAGATCTTTCTCCGACAACCCCCAGTGCCCGAGCTCGAGCTCTGGGTTCGAAGAACGTGGCCGACCCAGGGGGTCGAGGCGGGCCAGCAAATGACCGCGCACCCGATAGGCGTGGATCAACCGATTGACCATGTCTTGCCGCGAGCTGCGCTCGCGTAGCCGCGACGAGAGCATCTGCAGAAAACCGCGATTCAGCGCAGGGCGCCGTTCGAGCAGCGCCAGGAGATCGGCCCGGGCGATCGACAGGACGGTGGCGTCGCCGCGGGCGACGACGTCGGCCGATCGGGGCTGCGAGTCGAGCACCGCCATCTCCCCGACAACCTCGCCCGGGCCGAGGGTGGAGACCACCACATCCCTGCGCCGCACCAGGAGCTCGCCGTCTGTCAAGATATACAGTGAGCTACCTTCTTCCGCTTCGCGAAACAGGTAGTCGCCGTCGCTGTAGTGCTCTTCGACGGCGAGCATCGCGACGGCTGCCAGCTCGTCGCGTGGCAGACCGAGGAACAGCTTGAGGCGTTGCAGCACCTGTACCCGGGCAGCGATGTCGCTGGTGACGATGACCGGCGGCTCAGGCGTTGCCGGAAACGCGCTCGGGATCGAGTTACCGTTCGAGGGCCCACCGGGCGCCGGGCCGGCCGGCGACGCACCGGGCGGCGCGAAGATGCTGGCGGCAGGGAAGCTCGGCCCGTCTACCGATCGACGGGCGGCCCAGACATTGCCGTCTTCGGCCTGCCAGGTGGCAAAGTAGCTCTGCCATTCGCTGTCGACCGACTGCGGGTCTTCGAGATAGTTGGCGTAGAGGCCCTCGACGAAAGCGAGGTTGACTCCACCGAGTGGATCTTTGGGGTCCATGCCTGACTCCTGGAGGTGGTTCGGAAGACCAGTTTAATCTCCGGCCTCCGAATCGTCCACGACGCGCAGGATACAGCTGCGGTAGAAGAACTGCTCGCCGGCATTGCGCCAGCGCGGTAGCTCGGCGCGAGCGCCTCGAACTTCCATCCGGTAGACGTTGATCGTCAGCAGCGTCTCGAAATCGCTGCGGTTGCGGTCCTTGCGGACCTCCCGGGGACGTGTGGGTCGCAAGACGACCCGCTGCGGCTCGGGTCCGGCGATCACCGTCACCTCGGCATCCTCGAGCTGCAGGACCACCTCGTTGTCTGGAATCGGGCTACGGACCTCCAGGACCAGCTCATCGAGCGGCTCGATCTGCTGCAGCCAGAGCTCTGCGGGGCCACCTCCGGCGATCCATAGATCCTCGCCTTCGACCCGCAGGTGATCTTTGCGCCCGCGCACATAGAGGCCGTCGAAGACTTTGCCCAGGTAGCCCGGTAACTCGACCAGTGAGTGCTCGATGGGAAAGATCTGGAAGGGAGGATGCCGGACGTGCGCCTGCAGCGTCGGTGAGGGCACGGCCAAGCTGAACGGCGAGAGCAGCAGCGAGCCGACGAACAGACTGCCGCTGGCGAAACCGGCGACCACGAGGCTCGGCGGGCGGATGCGTGTCACCAGATAGATGAAGGCCGGATAGGCCATCAAGAAATAGCGATTGCCGACAAAGCCGCCGCCGCCGTGCCAGTTGTGATTCAGAAAGACGAGGTTGAACAGTGCGAGCGCAGCTAGTGAGGCGAAAACCACCCAGCGCACTGAGCTGTCACGGGCCCAGACCACGAAGAGGCCCAAGGCGATCAGTGCAAAAGGATGGTAGAGGAAAAGGCCGGTGTGGCGCCCGAGGAAGAAATAGAAGCTGTCTTCCGCCAGCTCGGTGAGGGAAAGTTGCGGCACGCGGAAGATCCACCACCAGCCAGCAGTCTCTCGCCCGAGCTCGGGTTGTGGGACCGCGGGATCTTCCGGTAGCTCCTTCGGTTCCATCGGCATGGCATGGGGTGAGTCGATGGTGAACCCTTGGCGATCGACCCCGAGATAGGCCGTCGGATGGCCGGTCATGATCATCGAGAACCCGGCCAGAGCGCCGGTGACGAGGATCGCGGTGAGCAGCCAGACTGCCAGAGCACGCCAGTGGCGACCGTAGAGCAAGCGCCAGCAAACGGGCAGCCCCATGAGCGCCAGCATCGGCTTGTTGTAGACCCCGAGCGCCAGAATCCCGGCCGACCAGGCCATCGCCGCATGGTCCGAAGACAGGCGAGCGATCCACGCCGCAGCGCGCCCATTCGGTGCGCCGCCTTGGCGTCCGTGCTCGCCGAGGCGCGCGACGTGCAGACCGAAAAACAAGCAGCCGGCGGTGGCAAACATGTTGAGCAGCTCCGGCTGCAGCCAGTAAACGTAGCGGTAGGTGGTGCTGAGGAGAAAGAAGCCGACGCTGAAGAGAGCCGCCAGCCAATCCGGATTGAAGCGTCTCAGGTAGAGAACGCTCATCCAGAGCATCGCCACCATGAGCAGCGTATTGAAGGCCACCAGGCCGTTGGCTTTCCACAGCGCCGCGAACGGCGCCGCCAACAGAGAATAGATGTAGGGCTTGCCGAAGTAGACTTTCCGCCAACCGTCGTCCGTCGACAAGATGAGGTTCTGGACCGAGGTGTAGGGATACTCCTGGTAGAGACGCAGCAGGTCCTTGGTCTCGCAGCGCAGATCGCCGTCTCGCGCCAGGCTGAGGGCCGTCAAGTAATAGGCGGCCTCATCGGCCTTGAGCGTCGCCGGCAGACCCGGCTTACGGTGGGTCAAAGGCAGGATGACCAACGCCAGGGAGAGGCAGATCAGGCTCTGCTTGACGGTGCGGTGCATCAGGATTTCACGCTCACAGAATCGTCTCTCGGATAGGCTGGCGCTCGGAAGGTGCCAGGCCGGTTTTTAACACACCCGGGCCAGCCTTGGCTCTGTTGACAGCTCTAATCGGCCCAGGATAGCCTCCCGCGCGGTTCCGCCCTCCCGCCCATTTCGGCAGTCCCGCCCACTTCAGAACCTCGGATGAACAAGATGCTCCCTTGCCGACAGCGTCCTGGCCACTCTGCCAGCCGATCTTCGTGTGTGGTGCATCAGGAGCAAGGTTGATGAAAGCCGTCATCCTGGCCGGCGGGCGAGGTACCCGCCTGTCTGAAGAAACCGGTCGTCGTCCCAAACCGATGGTGGCGATCGGCGGTAAGCCGATCCTGTGGCACATCATGAAGATCTACTCCGCCCACGGCATCGACGACTTCGTCGTCTGCTGCGGCTACAAGGGGTACATGATCAAGGAGTACTTCGCCAACTACTTCTTGCACAACTCGGACGTCACCCTCGATCTGGCGAAGAACGATATGACGATCCACCAGAGTACCTCCGAGCCTTGGCGGGTCACTCTCCTCGACACCGGCGCAGAGACCGGTACTGGCGGCCGGCTCAAGGTGGCCCGCGACCACTTAGAAGGCGAAGAGGCCTTCTGCTTCACCTATGGCGATGCCGTC
>JBCCGX010000430.1:0-7929 GCA_039029035.1 Acidobacteriota bacterium
GAGGCCGAGGCGCGGATGGTCTTCGCCGAGGGTCTTGCGGCTGATGTTCAACGCCTTGAGATAGAGCGGCTCGGCGTCGTCGATGCGCCCCTGGTTGAGGTAGAACTCTGCCAGGTTGTTCAGCGCGATGGCCATGGCCGGATGATCGGCGCCGTGCACCCGCTTGCGGATGGCGATGGTCTCGAGCAGCAACTGCTCGGCTTCTTCGTATTCCCCTTTGTTGTGCAGTACCAGAGCCAAGTTGTTGAGCGTGCCGATCGAGTAGGAGTGGTCTGCGCCGAGGTGCAGCCGGCGCAGACGCAAGGCCTCGCGGCTGAAGATTTCGGCCTCGTGGACGCGGCCCTGATAGAGGTACAGGCCACCGAGGGTGTGCAGGACTTCGGCCACGGCGAGCTCGTCCGGCTCCGGGCTCGAGCGAATGATCGACAGCGAGCGGCGGACGATTTCGGTCGCGCTGGCGAAGTCGCCCACCGTCATCAGCAGGCGGGCCTGGTGACGTAGGGTTTCGGCGAACTCGAGCGAATCCTCGCCGTGCACCTCCGAGCGCACCGCGAGGGCCTCGTCGAACACTTGGGCGGCGGAATCGTAGCGTCCGATCCGTTCGTAGGCGACGCCGATCGATTCGAGAATCCGGCCTTGCGACTCGGGCTGGTGCTCGAAGTAGCGCTGCGCCCTCTGGTGGCTCCAGTCGAGCATCTCGGACGCGGTGACGGCCTCGGGGCTGGCCGAGATGATGCCGATGAGGAAGTCGGCCACGTCCTCCGCCGATTGCGCTTCCCGCTGGGCGCGCTCGGCTTGGGCGCCGGCACGGTCCGCTTCGGCGTTGGCGCGGCGGGTCTGAGTGACCAGGGCGAGAACGAAAACGAGGATCAGGATGCTGGCGGCGGTGGCCAGCAGGCAGGCCGCACGATGGCGTAGCACGGCCTTGCGCAACCGATAGCCGAGGGTCGGCGGGTGGGCGCGAATCGGTCGCTCGTGCCGGTGGCGCTCGAGGTCGGCCGCCAGCTGCTCGGCGGACGAGTAGCGCTCCGAGGCCAGCTTGGCCAGAGCCTTGAGGGTGATCGCGTCGAGGTCACCCTCGAGGCTCTTGGTCGCCAGCGCTGGGCTCGTCGGGTCGTCAGCCCCGGCCAGATCCGGCGCGAGGGCGACCGCTCGGCTCGGCGGCAGCGGATCGTAACGACTGACGACCTGTGCCACCTCGTGCAACGGCTTACCGTCGGTCGGGAACGGATGGCAGCCGGTGAGCATGCGGTAGAGCATGATGCCCAGGCCGTGCACATCGGTGGCGGCGGTGGCCGGCTCGCCATCGATCTGCTCGGGGCTGGCGTAGGCCAGGGTCATCGGTGTGCTGCCGGTCGCCGTCTGGTCGATCAGCCGGTCGCCCGCACTGCCGATGGCCTTGGCGATACTGAAGTCGAGCAGCTTGAGGACACCGTCGTAGGTCACCAGGATGTTGCTCGGTTTCAGGTCGCGGTGGACGACGAAGTTCTGGTGGGCGAACTGCACCGCCGAGCACAGGTCGGCGAACAGGTCGAGGCGATCGTCGAGGGTCAGGCGATGCTGATAGCAATAGTCGTCGATCGGCAGACCGGCGACATACTCCATCACCAGGTAGGGCAAGCCGTCCTCGGTGGTGCCGCCGTCGTAAAGGCGGGCGATGTTGGGATGCTCCAGGCGTGCGAGGATCTGGCGCTCGGCGATGATCCGACGCTTGGCGTCGTCGCTGCCGGGGCGATGGCGCAACACCTTGATCGCCACGTTCTGCTCGTATTGATCATCGGCCCGGGCGGCGAGAAAAACATCGCCGACGCCGCCGGCGCCGAGGGGCCGGAGGATGCGGTAGGGGCCGATGCGCTGCCGGTGACTGGCGCTCGGGGCGCCGTCGAGCCAGGCCGGGGCGAGGTCGGCCGCGGCCGGCTCGGCCAGGTAGGCGCCGGCGTTACGGTCGGCCTCGAGCAGCCGCTCGATGTTGCGCCGCAGGTCGGCATCGGGGCCACAGGCGTGGTCGAGATAGGCTGAGCGGTGGTCGGTGTCGAGGTCGAGAGCCTTCTCGGTGATCTCGCCGACACTCGCCCACGCTCTGGCGGTCGCCATCAATTGTCCTGGTGCAGAAAGGCGAAGAGCCAGGCGCGGGCCAAGCGCCAGCGCCGGTGGACGGTCGACTCGGAGATGTCGAGGGTCTCGGCGATCTCACGCGACGACAGGCCGCCGAAGTAGCGCAGCTCGACGATGCGGGCGCGCTCGGGATCGACGCGTTCCAGAGCCTCTAGGGCCTGGTGGGTGGCGAGCACTTCCTCGCAGCGTCCGGTGTCGGAATCCTGCAGGGATTCGTCCAGGGTGACATGGTGGGCGCCGGCGCCACGCTTGACGCGGCAGGTGTGTTTGGCGAAATCCACCAGCACATGGCGCATCACCCGCGAGCTGCAGGCGAAGAAATGCTCGCGGTTCTCCCAGTGCAAATCGGATGACTTGACCAGCCTGAGAAAGGCTTCGTTGAGCACTTCCGTCGGCTGCAGGGCGCGGATCTGGTCTCGCTTGGCAAAGTGCGCCGCGGCGATATCGTGCAGGCGGTCGTACACCAGCGCAAAAACCCGGGCGTCGTGATGGCTTGGTTGGCTGGCCCAGGAATTGAGCAGACCGGTGATCGGGATCTCTTGTTCCATATCGGAAAAGCTTAAACCGTTCGTCTTGTCGGCCGCTGCCTTTCAGGGACCGATAGCCGGCTATCGAGGCCGGGGCGGCCGAGCAGATCAGCCGCGTCGTCGTCGGGCTCCTGCGGTCGATGGGTGGAGGTCCGAGTTGCTGGTCGGCGGAGAACGGTTCGATGACAGTGCAGCCGCCGGAACGTCGTATCTAGAAGTAACCGGCCTTCGAGCAATAGCCGGCCCTGCCACGAGCAGCCTGCCCTCATCTTTCCTCGGAGAACCGATGCTGCCAATCAAGATTCCAATGACTCGTACGATCATCAGGCCCGGGATTCGGGCGGGCGCGTTGGCCTACCTCGTCTTGAGCGCCTACGGTGCCGGATCAGCGGGCGCCGCCTTGCAGAGCTCGGACCGAGGCCCGGTGGAGCTCGACCCGAAGCCGGCCGCGGACGTGACACGGGTGATCACGCAATACCAGGATGCCTATGCCGTCACTTCGCGAGCGCCCACGGGTGATCTGCAAGCGACACTCTTCTCGCCCGCGGGCGAGGAGTTGGGCAGCCTGGCGCTCGATGCCGCCGAGCGCCGCCTGCGGTTGGCGGGCTTCGGTAGCCGCGAGGAGTCGAGCACCTTCGATCTGACGGGCAGCGCGCCACCTGCCGATTGGGCCAATGCCCAGCTCTATAGTGCCTGGCACGATGCCCGCACCGAGGTGCACGAGAAGTCGCTCGGCCTGGTGCGTTGGGCCTGGCAGGACGGCTTTCTGCGCCTGAGATCCTCGGTACTCGGTGAAGCCCCGAGCGCAGAAGACCGGCGCTCGTTCCTGAACCAGCGGACGACCGCGGTGACGACCCGCTTCGGTACGCTGGAAGCAACGTCCTTGCGCCAGGATCTGAGTGTCATGCCGGCGAGTTTGGGCAAGGGATCCGGCCACCCTGCGACCTTCTCGACCCGGCTGATCGATCAGCGTTCCGGCAAGCCCCTCGGTTTGGCGAGGTGGTTCGAGGGCCGACGGATCTTCTCCTGGAACCTGCCGGGACGCAGCCAGGGCTTCGGGACCGAGGATCTGGATGGCAAGCCGTTCCCGCCCAAGCTGGACATGGCTTGGGCTAATCTACAGACCTACGCCCTGCATCAAGCGACTTCGTCCAAGCCGCGGCGACGCGCGTGGCCCGGCCTGGGCGAACCGGCCGTCGATCGGGTATCGACGGCCAAGACGGAGGGCGACTGTCGATTCGTCTTGCTCGAGGCGTGGGACTCCGGCGGGGCGTGGCCCGCCGTGGTGCTGGAACCAGCGCACCTGGAATTGGCCGCGCCGGGCTCGACGTCAGGCTTCCGGAGCGTCGCCGAAGGAGCGTTCGAACAGCTGGCGAATCGCAACCTGGCCGGCATCCGTTAGGGTGCGGGTGCCGGTGGCGGCGAAAGGCTTTTGAGGAATCGTTGGCTCGTCGGCCTGCCACTGGCCACCGGTCCAGGTGAACCACTGCCCCTTGTCCTGATCGAACACACTGACCTCGCGGTTGAAGAACTTGGCCAGCTCGACACCCCAGCCGGTACCGCCTTTGATGGTGTTGTCGTCCTGGATCCAGCCGACGGCGAAGAGATGGTCGCCACGGGTGACGATGTGAAACATCGATTGGATGACGCGCCGGATGCCCTTGCCGCGGGCAAAGGTGCGGCCGAGGCGCTGGAAGACGATCTCCATGCTGACGTCGCCGCGGGCGAGGTCGGCGTCACTCAAGACTTCGGTCCGGCCGCCGGCGCGGGCGATCGAATGACCTTCGTAAGAAATTGTGAGCTCGTCGATCTGCCAGAGCTCGGCGTTACGGCCGAACTCGGCCTCGGTGCCTTTGTGGCCGCCGCTGATCAGCTTGGCCTGAAAACGGTCGTTCATCGGGATTCTCCTGAGAGGCTGCTGTCGGCGCAGCGAGGGCGCAAGTCTAAGAGACTTGCAGTGGTACCTGTCGTGGCACCTGTCAGTAGCCCTGGCACCGTGCTCGAGGAGCTAACGTGGAACGCTCCCGGTCGGGCGCCGATCGGTATGCAGAGGGTTGGTTGCGAAACTGAAGGAAGGGGCCGGAGGTCACCGGCAGCGTGATGATAGCAGCTTTGATGCGTCGCGGCCAAATGGCAATGGTTGGCTGTGGCGCTCGATTTTTCACCGGGGCTTGATCCTAAACGCCCTCCGATGCCGCCTTGTTTATATGTACGGATTGTCTGTCGGCGCTCAACTTCGACCAGAGAGGATATTCAGCTATGGGGAGAAGACATCGGCAGCGGAAGTGGAGTTTTGAGACCGAACCGGGCCGAGCCGAGTTCTGCCGCGCTCTGCTCGAGGCCCTGGCCCGATCCGAGAAAGTCTGTCAGCAAGAGGGGATCCTCTTTCGCGGCGGCGTTCTGAAAGCCGAGCTCGAGCGTGAGCTGGCGACAGCGCCCCGTGGCCGCAGCGCGCCGTTGCTCGCTCCGGACAAGGCGAGCGCGTGGCGATGGTCCATGGACGCGCTGTCATGGGTGGGTTCGGTCTCGGCGACGGGGCGGCAGATCTGGGGTTGATGACGGCCTACTAGGATCCGTCGCTGACGATCAGGTTCCCGGTCGTCGGGTGCACCGGTAGCCCGGAGCGCTCGGGATGGTACTGAAAGTCGTCGTAGACGGTGTTGCCGTTGGCCCGTCTCTGCGCTTGGCTGGCCTTGTGGCCGAAGGGGTTCATGCCGTGCAGGTAGCGCAGCTCGATCGGCCCCGTCGGCAAGGTGGCGAGATGCAGCACGACGCTTTGGCTGTCGGCCGATAGTCGGGCGCTGACGATGCCGTCGCCGAGCCGCAGGGCGGTGGCGAAACCATCGCCCGAGATCTCGAAGCCTTCGATGTCGGCGGCCGGATCGGGCAGGGTCAGGGCGGTGCCTTGATCGTGGCTGAAGCTGACGGTGATCTGGTTGCCGACACGAACCGCATCGGCCACGTGCGGTCCGGCAACGCCACCTTCGTAACCCGGGGTGCTGAGGAAGTCGAGGATGGCGGCGGTGTAGCGGTCGGCCATGATCTGGTATTGCGAGGCGGTGAAGTGGCCGTGACCGCGGTGGAAAGAGTCGGCCGCCAGGTGGAGGTCGATTGCCGTGCCGGCGGGATAGACGTTGGGGTGCTGCTGCGGCCATTCGAGCTGCACCTTGCGGATGGCGTCGTAGGCCGCGTCGTTAGCCTGCGGATAGTCGCCGCGCCCCTGGATCGCCTCGAGCCACGCGAGCGTGCGGCCGGCGGGGAGCTGCGCCTGGATCTGGTCGTAGAGGGTATTCAAGCGGTCCAGATAGACCGAGGCCGGCAGCTCGCTCGCGATGTCGGCACCGCCTTGAAACCACACCATGAGCTCGAAGTCCCCGCCGAGGGTGGCCAGGCCGCTGTCGAAGGTCTGACGGCCGGACCACTGGGGATCCGTCCATTCCAGGATGCTCGTGCCATCAATGGCGAAATCGAGCAGCAGGACGGGGAGGTTGAGCAGCAGCGCGAGTTGGTTGGCGAAGCGGATCCCGGCAGCGCCGGTGACGTCGCCGTAGTGCAGCGTGCCGGGGTTGGCCGGCGAGCGCAGATAGCCGCCGACATTGTTGGCCGAGACGCGTGGACCGCCGTAGCCGTAGCGCTGGGTGAGCGCAGCGGGGGTGTCTTGGGAGGCCACACCGAGGTCGCCGTCACCGTCGAAGGTGATCTCGGTGAACAGCTTGGCCATGCTGCTCTGGCCGAGCATCGCGATCACCATGCCAACGCCGAGCCGGCTGGTGGGCTCGAGCGAAACGGCAGGATCGTTGGCGAAGCGCAGCTCGAGGCGATACCAGCCACCCTGGGGCGCGCCGGGCAAGACGCCACCCCAGTTGCCGCCGGTCGGCGCCGCATCGACGACGGTCCAATCGAAGCCGCTGATCGGTGCGCCTGAGTCGGCATAGATCAAGCGGGCTTCGATCGCCGTCGGGCTACCGATGTAGCTGCCGCCGAGGGGGAGGTCGGCCGTCGTACCGACCCGTTGGACCACGTGCTTGTCGACGAAGTTGGGCGCCAGGTTGATGCGCGGGCCGGCCGAGCCGGCCAGGGCCGCGACCTCGGGGGTACTGAGCGCTCGGTTGTAGAGCCGCACCTCGTCGATCGTGCCGGCGGATTCGAAGGTACTGTTGAGCTGGAAGTGTCGCCCGAGGCGGAGGGGGCTGACGACGTCGATCGGTGCGCTGGCGGTGGCGGTCAATGTGTCGAGCTGGCCGTCGACGTAGAGCCGGAGCTCGGCGCCGTTCCAGGTCGCCACCAGGTGGTGCCAGGTACCGTCGGTAATCGGCGTCGTACCGACCAGGGTCGCGTTGTTGACCCGGGCGAAGGCCATCCCGGTGTCGGAGAGGAAGAGGTCGTAGCCGTCCTCCACGCCGTCTCGCTGGTCGACGATCGAGGAGAAGCTCGAGGTCGATCCGTGGCGGATCCAGGCGGCCACCGAGAGCGCCGAATGCGGGCCGGGGAGGACGCCAGCCGCGACCTCGCCACCATCGCTTTGACCGCTCAGATCGAGCGCCAAGCCATCGGGCCCCACCACCCACTGCGGCCCGCCGATCAGGGCTGCGTCGTGGCCGTTGCCGGAGACATCGAACGCCAGGTGGCCACCGTTCTCCTCGAACGACCAATGGGCGAGCAGGTCGCTACCGCTGGTGCCGGCGGTGTCGACGCTGAAGCTGACCAGCAGATCGTCCGGGTTGGCGTTGCCGGCGGCGTCGATGCAGCGCACGGCGTAGGTGTAGGCGCCGCCGTCCACCAGGCCGACGACGTCGGTGGCGTGATTGAGCGCCCCGGTCGTCACGAAGTCGTGCGGCATGGCCCCAAAGGGGGTGCCAGGCACCTCGGACCAGCGGCAATGGGCCGCCTCGCCGGTGTCGACCACCATGACCCAGGCTTCGGTCCCCGGCGGCAGGACGCCGCTCGGCTTGGCGTTCGAGCGCAGCGGTGGGGTCTGGTCGTCCGGCGTGATCTGGGTGAGGGCGGCGATTTCTTGGGGCGATAGCGGTCGATCGTAGATCCGTACTTCGTCGATCGCCCCGGCCGACTCCCACTGACTACTACTCTGACTGTTGCCCTGGAAGTGGCGGCCGAAGAGCAGCGGCGCGTTGACGTCGATCGTGGTGGCGGCGAACGGCTGACTCACGTCGAGCACGCCGTCGACATAGAGCGCCAAGCTGAACCCATCCCAGACCGCCGCCAGGTGGTGCCAGGACCCGTCGGTCACGTCGAGGGTGCCGGCCAGAGTGGCGGTGTTGACCCGCAC